>JACCSL010000702.1 GCA_013812995.1 Ardenticatenales bacterium
GTGATCAGGGTCTTCGTATCGCCCAGAGAGACCGTGAGAGAGCAGAGGCGCACCCGATTCAGGGCCTGTTTGCCAGCCTCGTAGCCTCCTTTGAGTTCAAAGACGAGCACGCCACCGCCACCGCTCATCTGCCGCCGCGCCAGCTCATACTGGGGGTGTGAGGGGTGGAAGGGATAGCGCACCTCCGCCACAGCTGGATGGCTTGCCAGCCACTCTGCCAGGAGGAGCGCATTTTCATTATGACGCGCCATGCGCAGCGGCAAGGTTTGCACACCGCGTGCCACCAGCCATGCGTTGAACGGACTGAGCACCCCTCCCAGGTTGCGCAGCGTGCCACGGCGCACCTGCTCGATGAAGGACTCGGTGCCCGTAATGGCCCCCGCTATGGCATCGCCGTGGCCACAGAGAAACTTGGTGGCGCTGTGGAGAACCACGTCCACGCCCAGTGCATGGGGGCGCTGATTGATTGGGCTGGCAAAGGTGTTGTCGATGAGGGTTACGAGGTTATGCGCCCGCGCAATCTCCACGATGGCGGCAATGTCATTCAGCGCAAAACTCGGATTCCCCGGCGATTCCAGGTAGATGGCGCGCGTAGTGGGGCGAATTGCGGCGGCAAAGGCGGCGGGGTCCGTCGCCTCCGCCAACGTCGTCTCGATGCCGAGCGCGGGAAGATCATGCTGAACGAGGTGGTAGGTGCCGCTGTAGAGCCCCGTCGTAGCAACGAGGTGGTCGCCCGCGCGCAAAACCGTGAGTAGGGCGCTGGCAATCGCAGCCATGCCACTCGCCGCCGCGAGGCCCGCCTCGGCTCCCTCCAGCGCCGCGACTTTGTTCCCCAGCGCGTCTACCGTGGGGTTGTTCCAGCGGGTGTAGATCGGCAGATTCTCATGCTCGAAGGCGTGCGCGGCCTGATCGGCGTTTGCGAAGGAAAAGGTGGTCGCCAT
Source organism: Ardenticatenales bacterium (assembly GCA_013812995.1). Classification (GTDB taxonomy): domain Bacteria; phylum Chloroflexota; class Anaerolineae; order Ardenticatenales; family Ardenticatenaceae; genus JACCSL01. The sequence goes on from JACCSL010000702.1 coordinate 942, forward strand.
GCGAATCGGTGCGGCGATATCCGGCCCCTCAGCCTCTCCGGCATGAATGGCGGTGGTATTCGGTCCCCACTCCGAAGAAGTCATCGCGCCCTCCCTACTGTCCACGCTTGAAAGACTCAATGACCCGGTCGATGATCTCGTCTAGTCCCACCGTTGGCACGTAACCCACCAGTGCCTTCGCCTTGCTCAGGTCCGGGATGCGGCGGCGCATATCCTCGAAGCCGGGCGCGTACGCCTCATCGTAAGGAACATAGACGATCTCGGAGCGGCTCTCGGTTCGCTCGATGACGCGCTCGGCAAGTTCGCGGATGGAAATCTCCTGGTCGTTACCCAGGTTCACGATTTCCCCGTATGCGGCCTCGCCCTTGTCCATGAGTGCAATCGAGCCCTGCACCACATCGCCGACATAGGCAAAGCAGCGCTGCTGCTGACCATCGCCGTACACGGTCAGGGGCTGATGGGCCAGCGCCTGACGGACGAAGGTGGGCAGCACCATCCCATAGCGCCCGGTCTGGCGCGGGCCAACTGTGTTGAAGAAGCGCGTGATGACGACGGGCAATCGGTACTCCTGCCAGTAGGCCAGGCAGAGAAACTCGTCCATTAGCTTGGAGCAGGCATAGCCCCAGCGCGCCAGGGAAGAAGGGCCGATGGCCAAGGGGCCGTCCTCGCGGAAGGGGAGTTGCTCGGATTTGCCATACACCTCGCTTGTGGAGGCAATCAAGACGGGCTTCTGCTTCTTGCCCGCCATCTCCAGCACGACCTCTGTCGTGCGAAGATTGGTCTCCAGCGTGCGCACCGGGTGCTCTACCACCAGCTTGACCCCCACGGCGGCGGCAAGGTGATACACTGCATCCACCCGGTCCACCATCTCCGCCATCAGCGGGCGGTTGGTCACGGAGTCGATCTGATAATGGAAGCGTGGCTGCTCCCGAAGATGTTCGATATTGCGGATGCTGCCCGTGGAAAGGTCGTCCAGTACATACACGGAGTCCCCGCGTGCCAGCAACGATTCTGCCAAGTGCGAGCCGATGAAGCCCGCGCCGCCCGTGATTAGATAGTCCATAGAATTATTCGCTCCTCAAGCGTCGAGGATACCATGAGCACGCGGGGCGCGCCAATCAATCTTGCGCCTCCTAGGGGACCAAAGAGGGGTTGCCTCTTGCATGTTTGGCCTGCTACACTATCGTCACGGAAAAGAAGGCCCTAGCCGAATAGCGCTCAATGGCGAGCGATTCCCAAGGAGGCAAACTTGCAGGCTCTAATTCTTGCTGGCGGACGGGGAATGCGTCTCAACCCCCTGACAGACGCGCTACCAACATCCCTGCTCTATCTGCCAGGTGCCACCATTCTCGACTATCTTTTATATCACCTCTCGGTTCTCTCCATCAGTAAAACAACGCTGGTGCTTCAGTATCGCGGCGATCAGATCGCGCGACACCTGGCGGAGCATCACAGCGATTCCAAGATGACTCCCATTCCGCAGTACGCTCCCTTTACCCTCCTGAGTGCCCTGGCGAATGCCGCGCCCTGGGTCACGGAACCCACCCTCGTTCTGCATGGTAACTTCTTTTTTTCCCACGATTTTCACTATTTGCTGGAGAACGCGGACCTCTCCCGCCCCACCTTTCTGCTATCCCCAGAAGATGCCGCCGAGGGACGGGTGCAGGGGGCCGGGGCCTACCTGCTTCCGCCTGAGGCTTTTTACCTGGCGGCTCAGGTGACCACGGAGAAGGGTCTAGAGCCCTTTCATGCCGCCCTGAAGAAAGCAGGGCTTGAGCCCGCCTATCAGCCCTTGCAGGGATGGGCGCGCTGCATCCGCACCCCCTCCGATCTGCTCGCGGTCAACCGCTATTTGCTCACCCACTGGCACGAGGTCATGTATCCGCCGGCAGCCGGAATCGGCTACGATGCCATCAACTTTAGCTGGGTGGACCCGGACTCGAAGATCGACAAATCGGTTCAGGGACTCTTCACGACCATCGGGCCGGGCGTGACCGTTCGCCACGGACGCCTCTACAATGCACTGCTGCTGCCGGGCGTCGAACTGGACGAGGCGCAGGAGCACAATGCGGTGCTCGCCAAAAATTCCAACTCGTTGGTTCGCCTCTACACCAGCCCCGAGGAGCCTGTGATGGCTTGATAGCGGAAAAATGGGGCGCTTTGCCCCGCCCCTGCTTCTCCTTTATCATCGGCGCATGAACACTCGTCGCCCACCTTTTCCGCCTGCCTTTGCGCTGATCGCTGGCATCTGTGCCGTCTCGACGGGGGCGATCTTCTTCCGCCTCGCGGAGGCTCCGCCCCTGGTGGAGGCCGCGTACCGCTGCGTCCTGGCAACGCTCATCCTGCTGCCTATTGCGTGGATTACCGCGCGGGACGAACTACGTCGCCTTTCTCCGCAAAGCTGGTGGCTGGCGCTCGGCGCAGGCTTCTTCCTCGCTCTCCACTTTGCCACCTGGACGAGTTCCCTGGAGTACACCAGCGTTGCCTCCAGCGTGGTCCTGGTCACCACGAACCCGCTCTGGGTTGGGCTGCTTACCCCGTTCATGTCCACAGACCGCATCTCGCGCCTGACCGCGTTGGGGATTGCTATTAGCGTGGTCGGCGGCATTGTCATCGG
>JACCSL010000714.1 GCA_013812995.1 Ardenticatenales bacterium
ATGATTGCCTTCTCGCTGCTCTTCAGCCTGCTCGTGGCTGTGCTGAATGCCCTCGTCAACCCTGCGGTCTTGCCAACACACCTGGGGCGCTTCCTGCTCAGTGTGTTCCTGTGGTGGGCGCTCTACCGGGGCTACCACTGGGCCAGGCTCGTGTGGATTCTGCTGGCGGCGCTGGCTGCCCTCTTCGGATTCGGCTATGGGTTCGATCTGCTCTCCCAGACTCCACTGCTTGCGCTCCTGCTGCTGGGCCTGGCCGCGCTCTACCTGTGGGTCGCCGGAATACTACTTTTCTCGACGAGCGTGAACGCTTTTCTCGTGTCCAGACGGCGGGGAAGGCAATAAACCCTCCCCGCCGCTCTGTTTGATGCCCAGCGGACGCACCCTAATCCCAGATCGTGGGGTAATATTTCTCGATATTAGCAATCATATCCTGATGGTGTGCCGCCGCGGCCTGGGTAGACTGCCGCGCCTCCTCCTCAGCGGCGAGCTTTGCCTGCTGCTCGGCCTTGATCCTGGTACGCTCAAGCTCCCGCTCCTGTTCGGCCCGGCGTGCCAGGGCCTCCGCCTCGGCCCTGGCCTGGTGCGACTGAAGCCAGCTCCTTGCCAGCACATCAGCCTCCATCAATACCACGGTGAGGTCATCCGGGGTGCCGTGGCGATACAGGCGTAGCGCTTCCTCCATCACCTGGGCTTCGTGCACGGCCTGCTTCTCGTCCTCCGTGAGCAGCGGGGCCGCCCCTGCGGCTGTGAGGGCCTTACCTGTACGGGACGTTTGCCGCGCCACTGGAGGGGCGAGGGTCGCTCCAACAAGGCCGCGAGATAGCCGTAGCCTGGCGCGGCCCAGGATACCGAGCGTATACGCTTTGGTGGTATGGGGTCCTGCCCCGAACGCCCGCGTCAGGCGCGCAAGCTGCCTTTCCTGCGGATGTACGGGATCCAGGCAATGGGTCTTCACATAGGCGCGGAGGGTGCGGTCTTTGACATCACAATGGGTCATGAGCTGCTCCTCAGTCAGCACGCCCGCGGTAGCGAGGATCGAGATAACGTGGCGCAGTTGAGACAAGGGGGGATTCTCGGTCATGCGCCGCACGGCCTCTTTGCTCGCTGCCTGCTTGGTCATGGGGGTGCGCTTGATGCGGCGACCACCCTTGTGGATAGAGTCACTGCTCGGTGTGTAAGGCATGGCTGTCTCCTTGCACTATCGGTGGAGGATATCGGTTCGAGGAAAATTCGCTGCCGAGAATCCGGTGCGGCCCGACTATCTAAGATAGAGGAAAAAGGACTCTATCTTAGGGTTACAACGAACAGCGGGAGAATGAAATGTGCGCTCATAACCAGAAGTGTATTCTCCGTTAACTGCACGGTTTGCACAGCGCAAGCTAATAGTAAGGCGCTTCCAAGAAATAGGCGACACGGTGTATAGTAGGCTCCTTCATCAGGAAGCAGGAGGCGCACATGGAGTTGAGCCCGGAGCAGAAGGATGCCTACATCGAAACGGCCAAACGGTTGACAGGGTACGAGCGCCGGTTGTTTATGGCGCGGATCGTCAAAAGCTTCGGCCCTGGTGGACCCAGCTTGGCCGAACGGGAATTGGGCTGGGGCCGGAAAACGATGCCGTAAAGGGATACGGGAACTCGATACCGGGATCCGGTGCGTGGATGCGTATCGGGCACGCGGTCGCAAACGGGCGGAGGTGCACCTGCCTGGATTGTTGGACGATATTCGTGCCCTTGTCGATGGGCAAAGCCAAACTGATCCTACCTTTCAAAGTCAGCGGCTCTACACCCGTCTGAGTGCCGCCGAGGTGCGTCGTCAGTTGATCGCGCAGAAAGGCTATAGCGATGAAGAGCTGCCCAGTGCCGAGACGATCCGTGTGCGCCTTAACGAGTTGGGGTACGGGTTGCGCACGGTACGTAAATCGCAACCTAAAAAAAACTTCCCGAAACAGACGCCATCTTCGAGCAGCTAGCCACCCTCCACCAGCAGGCGGCGACGGATGAAACGATCTTGCGCGCCAGCTTGGATGCCAAGGCGAGCGTGGCCGTGGGAGCCTTCTCGCGCCGGGGCAAGAGTCGCGTCCACGTCAAAGCCTTGGATCACGATTTCCGCCCTGATCTGAAAGTGACGCCCTATGGGATCTATCTGCCGGAGCTCAACGAGCTGTACTTGTATCTGACGCCTTCCATTGTGACGAGCGATTTCATCCTGGATTGCCTGGCCGACCTCTGGCGAAGTCTCCGCCAGCGCTTTCCACAGGTGACGCGCTTGCTGTTGGACCTGGATAACGGTCCCGAGAATCATAGTCGCCGCACCCAGTTCATGGCCCGTCTGGTGTCGATACTTTCCAAATCGCCGTGCCGTTCGCTTACTACCCACCTTATCACAGCAAATACAATCCGATTGAACGGGTCTGGGGCGGCTTAGAACAACACTGGAATGGTACCCTCCTCGACTCCCTCGAAACAGTGGTTCGCTGTGCAGCCTCCCTCCTCTGGCGCGGCATTCAACCCGTCGTTGAGGTCACGCAAAAAGTCTATCAGACCGGTGTTCGTCTCACCTCGAAGGAAATGGATCTCCTCGAACTTCGGCTCGACCGCCTGCTGGGTCTCGAAAAGTATTTTGTCTTGATTCCCCCTTCGTCTGCTACTTGATCCTGGGTTACTTGTTCCCTGCAATGGCCTTAAACACACCCCTTGAGGGGGCTCTACGGCTATTGCAGTGAAGCCTGCTACAGCAACCCGACTTGTACCAACCCAGTGTCCAACAGTTGCGCCAAGATAATGCCCTGGAGCAACTGATAATGAGCATCTGTGTAGACTACAATGATCACAGGCCCAGACTGGGCCCAAACATGATTCACCACCAATCCTCCGGATGAATCATTGTAGGAAAGAACCCAGACGCTCGGCACAGCAGGGTTCTTAGCGGGAGCATAGCCACTCAGGACTTGGCGAGCGTTCTGCCCATCCGGAGCGGTGGGATTGAGCATATTCTTAGGATTGACACCTGCGTCCTTAGCCCACGGAACCGCCTCATTCTCGTCTCGGTTTAACCCCTTGAGAACTGCGCGCAAGAAACAGAGTCCATCTCCATTGACATCGATCAGTGACCCGCCCTGTTGTACCAGCCAGGCAAGGTGACTAGCAGGCATGGCCGCCCCAAAATCTCCAGCCTGGCCAACCGACTTTGAGCTTGTCTGCGAGATTTTCTGCTTTTTGCTGGCTGAGCCGTTTTGGCTGTTATCTCTCTTTCGCTTTGTACCTGTGCCGCGCCCAATCACATTCTGACTTTTGATAATCTTTTCGCCCGCCTCGACAGCAGGAAGGTACTTTTTAATATTAGCGTCTTTCACTGCTTCTTCTTGGTCCGAATCAAGGTCTTCATCTTTGGCATTCTTCGTAGGATCTTTATAGAATTTCTCGATAGAATTCGCATCATCGCTCGTTGCCCTATCGAGTAGATCAGACATACCGCTGACGAACTTCACAACAATCTGATTTGCCCCTTGTTGGTCTTGCCCCTTTAAGTTTGTCAACACTTCCTCTTTTAGAGTATCTACATCATCTAAATATTGATTTTTTTTACCGAGAGACCCATAGGTGATACTGGCAAACTCATGTACAATACGGTGTATAAAAACGACAACTGCGCCCTCAGAATGTTTTCCACTTGCCTGTTCCCCAAGATCCGCCATAGCATTCGTCAATTCACCTGGAATATCGAACTTCAGTTTCTGCAACTTTGCCAAGCAGGCCTTCAGGGCCTTCAGGGCCTCATTCAATATCTTGTTCTGAGCCTGATGGTCCCGTTCTACGTCCATATTCTTCCCTCTCGCTTTAGAATGCTTATAACTCATAGTTTGTCCTATGATGCTTTCCATATATTTCTCTTTATACCCATCTATGTCATCTTTGTATTTTTTCGGCGGCAAATTATTTAACACCTCTGACAAATTACTACACATATCACTATAATGTCCCAAAACATCAGCGGTATTTATATTCTCATTTTTATATTTCCCCTCCATATCCATAAACATCGAACCAAGTTCACCTGTCGTTTTTTTCAAGCCAGAAGTAGAGCTAGAGTGCTTACCATGTCTCACTTTTAGCAATTTCGTATTCTTTATCGTTTTCCCCTTATGTTTATGGTTTGTAATCTCATCATCCAATGTTGCCAGCGAATCTCCACTTATCTGGCTCAAGTTGCTCATTGGACTTTTGACAATGCGAAGCAACCTCAACTTACGCTGAGTTGAAGAAGGTCTTATAGGGTTGAGGAATTGCGCCGAAATTAGGCCGCTTTGGCGGTTGTGCGGCGCTTGACGATCACTTTATG
>JACCSL010000722.1 GCA_013812995.1 Ardenticatenales bacterium
GTTATGGTCAACTTGTACTCGGTTTACCCTTTAATTCCCGAAGAACGCTTGTTCTATGCGGAATGTCGGGAGAATGGCAACGAGCCATTGAATGGAAAGACGAATACGCATGGGGGGGCCTCCTGGGAGTGGAAATTTGCTGTAATATTGTGTGCCGCGAGGGTGATGGGAGGGAGAGAGCGGTAGCGGGAAGTATAAAAGCAGTAAGGTCAATCTGGCAACGCCGCCACACGGATTGCGGTTTGTAGGGGCGATAGCACCCGCATCCCAGGCGGTTGTCCTACCAAAACGATGGGGCGGGTGCTTCGCCCGGCCGTGGCAATGGCGGGCGAAGCATTCGCCGTTGTGATGCGCCGGGGCAACGGTTCTGAGCATGCCGAATGCTGTCGCCCCTACGGTCCTTCTACGAGAGCGATCTCCTCGTCGGACAGCCCGTAGAGACGGTAGACGATTTGATCGATGAGGAGGTCACTTTCTTTGATTTTCCGGCTGGATATTTCGTAGGTGGGCGCGTGCTGGCGGTAGAGGTGAACTATCTGGCTCAGCCCTGGCAAAGCGCCGACCAACGCACGGAGGAATGCCTTGAAGGCGTCCTCGTTCCAGCCAAGGCTCTCGTCAAGGGTGCGCGTGGCGCGGCTGTGCTCATCCACGAAGGGGCGGCAGGCGTCCGACTTCCAGAGGCTCGTTTCCCATTTGCCCTTGTGGCGGAGGGTGGCGAAGGTGGCGCTGTCCGTAACGCCTTCTAAATCGAGCCAGAAGTCTTCGACGGTGCTCTGTTTTTGCTGGTGGAGGTCGATCATCTGCGCCGCAAGCCAGGCGAGGAGGTCGTGGATGACGTCGGCGCGCTCAGGGTCCTGGGCGAGCTGCGCCTCAACGACGGAAAGCAGCGCGCTGGCAGGGCCGCGCTCGTGGAGGTGCTGCGCCTCGGCAAGAAGGTTGGCGCGGTCAGGTTGGAAGGTTAGAAAATCAATGACCCGAATAGGCAGCACTTGGAGATCCACTATTTTAACTTCCGCAAACACTCGCCCCGCTTCGGGTACCAAAAGTTGATGATAATAAGTAATGAGGTGGGAGTTTAACAACGCCAGAATATATTCATAGCTTACATTCACATTGTCTTTTAGCTTTAGAGTATGAATGTTGTTAAGGGTAATAAATCGAGAAGTATCGAGAGCTGCTATAATAGAATCGCCGGTTTGACGAATCAATATCTTCTTTGGCTCAAAAAATTGTGCTGTCAATCTAGGTTCAGCAAGCCAATCTCCATAACTGATCCACCTCTTTTCTAAAGGACTAATAGCATAACGATTCATGTCCCTACCCATGAGATATTGTTTATATGTAGCATTAATGGGTCTATTAGAATCAAACATTCGACTATCAACAATGGCCCTAGTTTGTTTTGGGGTTCCTTTACCGACCTGATAGGGTTTAACTCCAACAACAATATCTGCGAATGTGCCCAAAAGCAACACCTTTTGAGTGTTTATCTTAAAAAATATATCTCCTTTCTCGCCCGCAATGGAAATGTTAAAATCTTGGCCGGGCTGCGCCGCAAAAAACGCCTGTTTCACTTGATAATATTTTAAATTGTTTCCTGTTATTTCATCCTGATGATCCACAAATGCAACTCTAATAAATCGGTCATGAGAAGCAAGCGCATTGCTAGAACGCCTCAAACAATAAACGGCGCTTTCTACAGTGGCATCTTTAAAAACCGGGTATTTAAAATGAAGCAGCTCCACAATCCTGGAGTTAGTCAGCATGAATGCTCTCAATCTCGAAAAATAGTGCTCAACCATAAATGTGGTTGGCACAATAAGGCTATTAACTCCCTCGTTGCGAACCAATTTCACGGCTTGCTCCATAAAAGCAACAAATAAATCGTATTGATACTCGCTCGTTTCGTAAAGTTTACCTATGAAATTTTTCACCAAGTTATCAGTCACAACCTTATATGGCGGATTCCCGATGACCGCATCGAACCCGCCCTGCTCGCCCTTTGGCTCCCCCTGCTCGTCGAAGAAGACCTCGGGAAACTCCAGTTCCCAGTGGAAGAAATGCTGAGTGAAGGCCATCACGTCAGCCCGATGCAGGAGGTTAGCCAGGGCGGCGGGCGCGTCCTGGCTCTTGCCCGTCGCCAGCGCGACAAGCTGGTTCCACTCGGCGGGTTCCACCGCGATAGCCCCGAACGCCTCCGCCGTCGCCAGGTCCGCCAAGCGGCGGTAGCGCGCGGTAAGATCCCGGCGCAGTCCTTCATAAACCCGTTCCTGCTCCTTGACCTCCTCCAATGTGCGCCCTGCCGAGCCCTCAATGAGCCACATCGAGCCTACCGCCATCCCCATGTGGCGACGAAAGGTATCTTCCTCGAAAAGTGGAAGCTGACCTGCTTCGACCTGTGCTCTTGCCTCCTCTTTATGGCGAACTGCCCGCTTTTTGCTCACCGTCGCCCGGTAGTGCAGCAGCGTCTCTACCCGCGCACCGACGAGGCTGTTGCCGGGGCGCAGGTGATGATCCAGGAAGTTCAGCAGCTTGTCCTTTGCTACCGTGGTCAGCCAGAGCGAGAGCTTGGCGAGTTCCACTGCCAGCGGGTTGAGGTCCACCCCGTAGATGCAACTCTGTACCACGCGCCGCCGCCAGTAGGCAAGGTCGCTCTCCGAGCTTGGCCCTCTCCCCCGGCTTTCAGCCGCCCCCTCTCCCCATTCGAGGAGAGGGGGGGTAAGATCGACGAGGCGGCGCGCGAGGTAGTCGGTAGCCCCAACGAGAAAATGGCCAGAGCCAGCGGCGGGATCCAGAATGTTGAGGGCCAGGATGGCCTGGACGAGAGCGGGCTTGTCATCGCCATGTCGCTGCAACAGACCATCCACGAGCGACCCTACCGTATCCTCGACGATGTATTGCACGATGTAGTCCGGGGTGTAGTAGGAGCCCGTCGCCTTGCGCTCTCCCTTGTCCGTTCGCAGCTCGACCTCGCCCGTATCGGCCATTTGCAGGTGGTATTCCAGCAGCCCCTCGTAGATGCTCCCCAGGTGGCGGATTGCCAGGTCGCGATAGTCGACAAAGTCGCGGCTCCCAGTGAGCGGCTCCTCGGCGCGCGCGAGCAGATCAATGGCCTGCCGCATGTGGAGGTCACCCACTTTGTACCGTTCCAGAAAGGAATGCTTCTCCGGGTTGAAGAGGCCGCCGTTGTAGGCCGGAACCCCCAGCTCCGCGCTGCCCCGATCCAGTGCCTCCCAGAGTGGTAGCAGGACAGCCCAGAGCGAGGCGATGGAGCGAACGGCGGGCCTGCCGAACTGCATCTCTGCCACGATGTTCTTCTTGAGCGCGTCCAGGCTGTAGCGCTCCGTGTATGCGCTGTTCTCGTGGAGTGGGAGCAGCCCCCGACTCTCGGCATAGAGGATAAAGAGCAGGCGATAGAGCACGATGAGGCTGTTATCGTAGATGAGCTTGAGGGTGTCATCTGTCGGGGTGAGACGATTGCCGGGAAAGTCCAGAAAGCCCTGCGCCAGCGCACGCAGCGCCTCGTAGACCTGCTCCTTGAGGTCCTCACTGACGCCCTTCTCGTAGCTGCGGCTGGACGCCAGAACCTCCTCCAGCCAGCCTGTGATAAAGGCGTCGCGGCGGAAAAAGAGGTAGAAGTATTTGAAAGGCTCCGGGTCGTCCTGCTCCAGCAGCGCTGCGAGGTCTACCTCGTAATAAACATCGAGCTTCCGGGAACTCTCGCGATGGTAGAGCCGCCAGAGCCGCCCGTTGGTTAGGACGCCCCAGGCAAGCCCGCTGTGGCGGATATAAAAGTCGATCTGCACGCCCGGATTGGCACTGGCCTGCGCTGGGTTGTGCGTGGGTGACAGCGCCCGGTCCAGCGGCAGGTCCCACGCCTTGGCATCGCCGATGGCAATGGCAGGCGCAATGTCCTGCTCCGTCCGGGGGCCGCGATGGTGGAGCGCGGCCTGGAGCGTGGCGACATCGGGGTAGAAGAGGTAATCAGGTTTCTTGATGCCGTACGGTGTTTGGAGGCTTACCTGGACGTTGTAGTGATGGCCCAACCTCTCCAGAACGGGCTGAATCCACTGATGCTCCGTCTGACTCTCGTTGAGCGCCAACTCGTCTGGACGAACCTGCTGCCACAGCACTCTCAGGGCCACCAGCGCCGCCCCAGCCTCGTCGTCCGCTGCCCCCCAGTCGGGATGCTCATGGATCCGCTTCTCCAGGTAGTAGTCGGAGAAGAGAAAGTGGTTACGGTGGGGGTGCAGCAGTAGGGCAGGCTGACGGTGTGTTGGCATGAGGGCTCCCTTTCGCTTTGCACTACGAGTATCATCATATTGCCTGTTTGCCAAAAAGTCCTTGCGACTAGGATAATGCAGACGCACCTCACAAGAGTTGGAAGGCTTGACTTCGATGACCCGAGACGAGTGGTTTGCAGCACTCCCCCCCCACGATGCTCCCCTGTTGCCCTGGGTAGTTGAGGGAATGTTGCTCTGGGACGATGTGGGAGTGATGGGCAGCGCCCTGAAGGACGCGGCCCATGCCGTGCTCAACTTTGACCTCGCCCGCTCGGAGCGGCTGGCGCGCGCGCTCATTGCCCTAGGAGAGCATACGGAGCGCGAGGAACTCGTGGCGCTGGGCGAGATGGCCTGGGGGGATGCGCTGCGCCTCCAGATGCGCCTTGACGAGGGCTATGAACTCCTGGACCGCGCGGCGGCACGCTTCGAGCGCATCGGCGATGAGCTGGGCTGGGCCAGAACGCGTATCGGTTGGCTCGGCCACATTCGGAATCGCCCCACCTACCCTACCCTGGAACCGATTGTTCAGCGCGCGGTTGAGATATTCGAGCGCCACCAGTGCTGGGGCTGGCTCTCCACGATCTGCTATCAATATGCCCGCTACTGGCAGGTCCGCGCCCACCGCGACAAGCAACTAGACTGGTGCCTGCGCGCGCTTCAGGCCGCCGAGCGTATCGAAGGCGAAGAAGCCTTGTTCCAACCCCTCGCTCGCAGCCTCTTGATGCTTCTCTCTGTTCACTACTTTCTGGGCCACTATGATGAGGCACATAAGGCGCTGCTCCAGCTTCTGGAGCTCTTTCATGGAGAGCGGGCTAGTGGCAGTCTTTATGTGGAGTTACTGAACCAGGCCGGGCACTTCTACCTGATGACAGGCCGCTACACCCAGGCGCTTTACTATCTGTACGAGGCCGAGCGGCGGGCGGAACGGGAAGAGCAGCAGATCTACACGTCCTGGTGGATTGCCCATGTCTATCGAGGTCTAAATCGGTTGGAGGAAAGCATGGCGCTGCTAACCTCTCTGCTGGAGCGCCTCGTTGGCCGTCCCGATTGGACTCTGGTCGAGTGCGACGCCCGGATGCTTCTCTCCTCTGTTCTGGCCGCGCAGGAGCAGTGGCAGGAGGCGCTGGATGTTCTGGAGCCCGCCATTCAGGTCCACGAGGGGTTGCCAGAGCTATCGGCCTACTGGCTCAGCGAGGCCTATCAGCAGCAGGCACGGCTATTGCACCGCCTGGGCCACCACGAGACCTTGCCGCTGCTCCTGGCGCGCGCGCTGCGCCTGGCCGAAGAGAGTCAGCTCGACTATGCCCTTGCCGAGGTCCATCTGCTCATGGCCGAGATGGTCACCACCCCCGAGGCGCGTGCGCAGTCACTATCGAGCGCCCTGGCGGTCTGCGAGAATATCCCCTGGATCCGCTGGCGCGTCCATCACCTCGCGGCGACCCTCGCCGACACCCCCGCGCAGCGCCAGAGCCGTCTGGAGCAGGCCGTGGCCGACCTCGACACCGTGCAGAGCTCGCTCGCGGCCAGTTTCCATGCCGATTATCTGGATAAAACCGAGACCCTCTACCATGCCCTCATTGGCTCCTACCTGGAGCAGGGCCAGAGCGCCCTCGCCTGGCAAACCCTCGAGCGCGCCAAGAGCCGCGCCCTCATCAACTCCATGATGCTCCAGCACGAACCCGAGGTACAGCCCCATAGCCCCCTCGCCGCCGAGCTTGAGCAGCTTCAGATGCGCCACTACACCCTCGTCAAGGCGCGCCTCCAGGGCCATGCCTCCTGGG
>JACCSL010001015.1 GCA_013812995.1 Ardenticatenales bacterium
GGTTCTGACAGAATTTGTGGTATGGAAGAGGGGAAGCGTGCCAGCGAAGCCCTCACCCCCACGTCGCTTCGCTCCGTGTCCCCTCTCCCGAAATCGGGAGAGGGGCGGCCGAAGGCCGGGGAGAGGGCCGCCACGCAGAGCCATGACTCCACCACAAATTCCAGCAGAACCAGAAACGTAATGCGTAAAACGTAAAACGACCCCGCTACCCCACACAGCGGACGAACAGACACCTCATCCCTGACAGACCCCTAGGGCGTGGGCTGGGGAAGGGTGAAGTAAAAGGTGGTGCCCTCACCAGGGGTGCTTTCCACGCGGATGGCACCACCCTGCTTTTCGACTAATTCTTTACATAACACCAGCACGAGCCCGGTGCCTTTTTCCTGGGCGGTGCCCTGCGTGGTGTGGGTGACATCGATGCGGAAGAGCTTCTGAGCCGCTTCCTCGCTCATCCCAACCCCAGTGTCAGCGACAGCGACCTCGATCATCAGGTTGTGGGCCGTCGCCTGGACGCGAACCTGTCCGCCCGCGTGGGTGAACTTGAGGGCATTGGAGATGAGGTTGCGCAGGACGGTATCAAGCATGTTGGCGTCGGCATGGACCGGAGTGGCGGGCGGAACCTCGTTGAGCAGCACAATCTCTTTGAAGGTGGCGCTTTCGTTCAGGACAACCAGGGCGTAGGCCACGACCTCGCGCAGGTCGAGCCGCTCGGGGGTAAAGGAGATGTGGCCGGTCTGGATCTGCGCCCACTGGAGCAGGTTGTCGAGCAGGGCCAGCACTTGCCGCCCGGAGTTGTAGATGCGCCCAGAGTAATTTTCGACCTCAGCCTGGGTGAGTGTCGTGGCATACTTTTGCATGAGCTGCGAGAGTCCCAGGAGGGCGTTGAAGGGGCTGCGCAGGTCATGCGAGATGATGGAGAAGAATTTGTCCTTACTCTGGTTCAACTCGGCCAGATCCTGGGCGCGCTGTTCGAGGAGGAGCTTTTCCAAGTGAAGCCGCTCCTGGGCGCTACGCGCCGCGATGGCCTGCGCATTGGTAATGGAGATGGCTGCCTGGGTGCCCAGCAGCCGCACCATCTCGACGCGGGCAGGGGTGAAGGCCCCCGTGGTGAGGTTGTTCTCCAGGTATAGCACGCCCATCAGCGTGCCCTGATTGAGCAGCGGGGTGGCGAGGATCGAGTGGGGGCGCTGGCGGCGAATGTAGGGATCGTTGCTAAAGAGCCCCTCCTGGGCCGCATCATCGAGCACCACATCTTGCTGGGTGCGCTCGATGTAATGCACGATGGCCGTTGATAGTAGCGTGCTCTCCTCCAGTGGTTGGGCGTGGAGTAGGCGCACCTCGGGCGGGGTGACGCGTCCTTCCGCCTCGACGTGCAACTCGCCCCCCTCGACCAGCAGCAGCACGCCCTTCTCGGCCCCGGCGTTCTCCATCACCGTATGAAGCAGCTTTTCCAGCAGGCGGTCCAGGTCGATCTCGCTGGAGATGGCCTGAGATGCCTTGACCACGGTTGCCAGGTCGATCTGCTGGCCGGAGCGGGTGCTGCTGTTGCTGGTGCTCAGTCCCTGGCTCTCGCCGGTTGGAGGCTCGACCGGCGCGGCGAGGAGGGTTGCATACTGCTGCTCCATCCAGCGCACCTTGGCGTTGGCACCCCACACGACATACCCCTGGCGCGCGTCGCGCAGGTAGCCCTCCGCCACATGGACCATGCCTCGCTCCAGGTAATAACTCCCTGCGCGCTCGTTGGCGAGAGCCTCCTCCTGGGGATAGTCAGTCTCGTGGGCCAACTCAATCGCGCGCTGGTAGTGAGTGATGACCTGTGCATGATCGCCGCGCAGGCGCGCGCGTTCCGCCTCAACCAGCTCATACTTGTGCAGGCAATTCATAGGGCCATGCTTGGCCCAGGCAGCCAGTTTTTTCTGGTTGGCTGCCACCTGTTTGAGGAAGTGTTTTTGGTCGGCGGGCGCGGCGTCAGGAGAGCGGGCCAGCAGCGCTAGCGAGTGGTAGAGGTAAAAGGCGGGCAGATACATGGAGGCCGCGAGCCCCTGAACGTACTTTCCTGAGATCAGGGCGTGAGCCGCCGCTGCCTCATAGTTTCCGAAATGATAATTCAGGAGCGTCTTGCCATGATGGATGAGGGATAGATTGGTCCGATCCTGTGCCTGCTCTACCTGTCGGAGGGTTTCTTCCTCATCAAAGGGGCTGGGTTCGCCCAACAGGCCGAATAATATCTGTTGGATGATCTGAAGGTTGATCAGGCCGACGCTCTGGTGCTGGCGACGGAGGGACATCGCGTATTCCTCCGCCTGCGCCAATGTCTGGGCCAGGGGATATCCTATCAGAAATAGCTGCCTCACCTGACTTCCTGCCGCGAAACCCGCAAATAAGAAATCGCCTTCCTCCAGGCACGCTTGATGATTCCCCACCATATCTAATTGCCGCAAGTGGGTTTTCCAATGCTGAAGGAAGCCCGAAACAACCCAGAGGGTTTTGCCCCTTAGCTCCTTCATCTCTTTCTGCTCTGTGAGCGCTCGTGCCAATTGCCCGAAGTCGTAACCCAGTTGGATATTGCCCTGCGCACATAGGAGCAGACCGTACCCTGCATATCCATAGGCAGAGCTACGCGCATTCCCATATTTGAGGGAGAGCTGGACCATTTGAGAGACGATGATGGCGAGTAATTGGGGGTTTGAGGAATAGGCAGGTCCGCTCGCCGCCACCAGCAGGCGCATGGTGGCGCGGGCATGGGGGTCTGTCATCGGCGGCAGGGACAGCAACGCTTCTGGTGATCTTCGTCCTAGCAGAAAGCGGGTGTGCAGAAACGCCACGATCACCTGGAAGAGTGTCGGCTTGTGTGGGAGGGTTACCATTCCCAACAACGAGAGGGCCTCACTCGATTGCTTCAGGCTCTCTTCCAGCTTGCGTGCGACAACGGTGGCCTGAATCAGAAGCTCCCGAAAGGGAACTTGGTCCAGGGTCGTGCGCGCGTGCCGGAGCACCTCCTGCGCCACGACGGTCATCTGCTCGAACTCGCCGCGCAGGAAGGCTATCTCCGCCGCGACTTTGTATAGGCTCAACGACAGATCATAGTGGCTCTGCCAGTGTCCGGGCGGCAGCAGGGAAAGGGCCATCTGGATGTACTGTGCGGCAGGCTCGTACGCCGCCGAACTCTTGGCTTTTTGCCCGGCGCGAAGGTTCAGGTGCGTGAGTTGTTCGCGCTCCGCAGAGTCCGATAGCAGGTGTTGCCCAGTATTTAGATGATCTACGATCTCGAAGAGGTGCTCCTCCTGGTCGGAACCCTGATGGCTGGCCAGCAGCAGGCGACCCACGCGCAGGTGTAGGGCGGGCCGCTCACTCTGGGGGAGTAACTCATAGGCAGCCTGGCGCACCTGGTCGTGCGAGAACGTGTAAGACACATCCAGCACGGCCCCCAGTTCCAGCGTCTCCGGCGCGCTACTCTGTAGGAGGCGGTAGTCCTGCCCCTGGGGAATCAGCAACCCGGCTTGCAGCGCCGGCCAGAGCATCGTTGCAATCTGGGCCGGGGAAATTTCTTGAACCTGGGCCAGGGTGACCAGCTCGAACTGATTGCCCAACAAGGCAGCAACGCGGAGCACCGTCTGCGTCTCCTCCGGTAGCTGCTGGAGTTTGCCGCGCATGAGTTCCACCACATTGTCCGTGATGGCGTGCGCCTCGACGCGGGCCAACTCCCACACCCACTCTGCGCTTTGCTGCGCCTGGCCTGGCGGAACGAAGGTCAATAACCCCTCCTGATAGAGGGTCTTGAGAAGCTCGCCCAGGAAGAAGGGATTGCCCTGCGTCTTGGTGAAAAGCACCTCCGCCAGCGGCTGGGCGCGCTCCAGCGGGCAATGCACCGTATCGGCCACAAAGTGTGTCACCTGTGCCTGGTCCAGAGGGGTCACGGCGAGATCGGTCACAAGCACCTGCGCCTCGGCTAACTCCCGCCGCAGACGATGGAGGGGATGATCCGCCTCTATCTCGCTGTCGCGGTAGGCCCCAAGCACGAGCAGGTACTTCCGTTCAGGGTCGACCAGGAACAGATGGAGCAAATTGAGCGAGGCCGACTCCGCCCATTGAAGATCATCCAGAAAGAGCACCAGGGGATGTGCCGATTGCGCGAAGACGCTGATGAAGTTCTGGAAAACAAACTGGAAGCGGTTCTGATTCTCGGTTGGTCCAAGCTCGGGCACGCCCGGCTGGGCCCCAATGAGCAGTTCGACCTCTGGGATGACTTCGATGATCACCTGACCATTGGGGCCCAGCGCCGCCAATAATCGGTCGCGCCACCCATTGACCTGCGCGGCGCTCTCCGTCAGCAGGCGGTGGATGAGGGTGCGGAACGCCTGGATGAGGGCGCTGTAGGGCACATTGCGCTGAAATTTATCGAATTTGCCCGCGATGAAGTAGCCGCGCTGGCGCACGATAGGCTCGTGCAACTCGTTGATCAGCGCGGACTTGCCGACGCCCGCATAGCCCGCCACCAGGACCAGCTCCGTCGCTCCCTGGCTGACGCGCTCGAAAGTGGCGAGCAGCGCGGCGAGCGCGGCCTCCCGACCATAGAGACGCTGGGGGAGCGCGAAGCGGGGTGACATATCATTCTGACCGAGGAGAAAGGCGTCCACCGTGCCCGTCTCCAGCCATTGTCGCTGGACAAGTTCCAGGTCAGCCAGGAGCCCGTAGGCGCTCTGATAGCGCTCTTCAGCTGTTTTTGCCAGCAACTTGAGCACGATGTCGGAGAGCGGTGCGGGAATCGTGGCGTCGAGGCTCTGGGGAGGGAGTGGCGGGCGAGCAATGTGCGCGTGGATCAACTCCAGAGGGTCCTTGGAGTCGAAGGGCAATTTTCCCGTCAATAGCTCGTAGAAGGTGACGCCCAGGGAATAAAAATCGGTACGATAGTCCATCGCCCGATTCATGCGCCCGGTCTGCTCGGGCGAGAGGTAGGAGAGCGTCCCCTCCAGCTCCTCCGGGTGGCGCACCTCTGGCTGCTCGCGGGAGAGCACCGTTGCCAGGCCGAGGTCGATCAGCTTGAGCTGGCCGGTGGTTGGGTTACGCACGATGTTGGTCGGGTTGATGTCCTTGTGCATCACCCCGTGGTCGTGAAGGGTTGCCAGCGCCTGGGTAATCTGGATCGCGATGGCAATCTTCTCTCCCAATGAGAGGCGATGCTCCGCCTGAGCGTGTTTGAGGGGGATGCCACCGATATCTTCCAGCACCATGACCGGGCTATGCTGGTGCTGGAGCATGTCAAGGGCATGGATGATCCCCGTGCCCCCAAACTGCCTGGTCAGCATATATTCGTGCTGGAAGCGTGCCTGTTCGACAGGGGTGGGGTAGCTTTTATTGAGTACCTTGAGGATGACCGGTGTGTGACCCTTCTCGCGCTGCCCTCGATAGACAATCGAATGTGAGGTGGTGTAGAGCATCTCGTCGATCCGGTATCCGGGCAGGAAAAGCATTAAAACTCGCTCCTGAGAAGGGTCTATGGGTCATCTGTTTATTAAAACAGCACGGAAGGACTACTGTCAAGCACCCTAGCCTACCTCCAACCGCCGTAGCAGGAAGCCTTTGAGGTAGGCTCCCTCGGGAAAAGCGAGGCGAATCGGATGGTCGCTGGCCTGCGCGAGAGGCTGAAGAATCTGCGCCTCCACCCCCGCATCCACCGATGCCCCGAAGAGCACCTTCTGGAACAGGTCAGTGGAAACCAGTCCCGAGCAGGAATAGGTGAAGAGGAGCCCGCCGGGATTCAGCAGTTGCAGCGCATAAAAATTGATGTCCTTGTAGCCCCGGCACGCCGCATCCACTTGGGCCTTGCTATGCGCGAACTTCGGAGGGTCCAGAACGATGAGATCGAAGCGCTGCCCGCCGCGCCAGTAATCGCGCAGCAGCTCGAAGACATCGGCCACGAGAAACTCATCGCGCTCGTCATCGAGCCCGTTCAGCGCATAGTTTTCGATGGCGAGTTCCAGGGAAGGCTCGCTGCTGTCCACACTGGTGACGTGCGCCGCGCCGCCCAGCGCCGCATACACGGAGAACCCCCCCGTGTAGGCAAAGCAGTTCAGCACCCGCTTCCCCGGAGCCAGCGTGCCGACCAGAGCGCGGCTGTCGCGCTGGTCCAGGTAGAAGCCCGTTTTGTGGCCCGCCACGATGTCTACCCAGAAGCGCACGCCGTTCTCGATGACCTCCACGC
>JACCSL010000767.1 GCA_013812995.1 Ardenticatenales bacterium
GCTCGAAGGCGTGCTGGATGCCTACCTCAAGCAGGATGAGCCTAATTGGGCGCAGTTCCTCAAGATGGGCAAGATCCATGGCACCCTATTTCAAGCAGCAACGGTTGCTTACGAAAGCTTCCGAGGACGCTATGCCGACGAGTTAAAATGGGATCTGAGCCAATTCCAGCAAAAAGTTGCCAAGGGAACCTTCCCTCTACACCCCCTCACAACAGCACTCCTGTGCAACCTGCAACTACGAAACGACGAGGGGGATGCGCGAACCCTGCTGGGCTTCATCAGCCAGGAGATGAAAGACAAAGCCGAAGAATTGGCTCTGGCGGACGACCTCCCGAACTGGATACTACCGACTCGACTGGTGGACTATTTTGAGCGCAGGTTGGACCGGGAAAAGTACGCTGCCTATGAGAATGCCCGGAACACCGCAGGGAGCGATGCGCCATCAGAAGAGCAGAACATTCTCAAAGCGTTATTCCTGCAAGAAGCGCGCAAACTGACATTGCGTGCTAGTGATCAGATTGGATGGCTCGCTCAGGCGGCAGGGCTCAGTCAAAAAGCGACAGAAGCCGCCTTGCGGAATCTGAAGAGTAAAAGGAGCCTCTACCGCGATGCCCGCGAGCAGTATAACTTCTGGCCAGGCACAACGAACCCTCTGCTGCTAGAGCAACTTGTAATGGAGAAACTAGATAAATCTCCAATTGATTGGAGCGCTTCACCCAATCCGCTCCATCAGTATTTTGCACGCGACAACCAACTGAAAGGACTATCTCTCTCTGTCGACTGGGGCCATTCTGAGGATTGGACTGTTGCAGAACATATCGTAACGAAATCTGACTTTTCTACGGCCACCCTCCGCGCCCTCCTGCCCTGGTATCAGATCAGCGGCAAGATGCAAGAGGCACCACGCGGTGCCCTGCTCTGGCTGGTAGCAAAGGATGAAGAAGAACTGGCATGGTACAGGGAACATGCCGCCTCTATCCTGGACGACGCCTTTCCAGAGCCACACACGCCGCCGATTGTTGCTGTGTTACCCAACCACCCCCACGGAGAGTTGTTTGACAATTATGTTCGCAGAGAAGCACTGGGGCGTCTAACCAATGATGAGCGTGAGCGTGTTGGCCGAGAGTTCTTTCAAACAGAGGTAAACACAACCACCTCTACAGTGAATGGGCAGTTCAACGAACTGCGCGGCGACAGGGCAAACTGGGCAGGATTGCCGAGATCCCCTGCCCTACTCACCACGACAGCCCATTATCGTGCCACCCTCGCTGCGACACCTCAACACACCCTCAAAAATGTGTTGAACGCCCTCTATGGAGTGGCTTATCCCTTCCATCCCCCCTCCTTCTATACAACTTATCCGGCTAGTCGAAAGAACAAGTTGCGAGATGCCACGCGCAAAGTCGCTTTGACCCTTTTCAATCCCACGCACCGACTGACAGATGCCGTGCGGGGCGATTCGATGGCGACCGACTTGTGCGACAAATTCCTTGTGAAAGAATGGCAGCTCCTAACCGCTGGGCCAACTTATAGCGTCCGTAGCGAGCCCGCCATGCGCAACACGCTGGAAGCATGGAACTATCTGAATGAGTGCTTTTCAGCAGAGGCAGGGGAAGTCAACATTGCGAGAGCACTGGAACCTCTCTTCAACGCTCCCTATGGGTATGACTATAACACGCTGGCGTTACTCTTCAGCGCCTGGTTTGGATATCACTCCCAGGAATTACAGATAATTCGGAAAGGCAGCATTGTTCCTGCACGCAGCCTGGAGGATGGCACCGTTTACGGAATGGGCGGCAAAGATTTTTACCAGAACCTCTACAACCAGCATTTTGCGCTCCGACGGCGGGAGGCAGAGGCGGTCAAGGCAGAGGCTCGTGCCCTACTGGATAAGGTTCAGGGGGTCCGAAAGCTAACCCCGCAACAGGCGCAAGGGTGGCTGGAAAAGCTTGACCGTCTTTGTAACGATTCTGCCTTATCTGCTGAGTTAAGCAGCCAGATTCAAGAGGCCCATAAAACGCTGGAAAACGAGTTGCACCTGGCAACAGAGTACAATCGTCAGGCGCGGGAGATTCAACAACGTACCGAACAGGCAAAGACGATTGATATATTGCTTGAGCAGCTAAAGCGGCTGGACACCCTGCCACGGGTGGGCCGGGTTGAAGTAGAAACAGTCACGCTGGCTGCCTTACGAGAGCGGATACAGGAACGAGTCACAACAGTGACCCATGCTCGGGTAGAGGAATTGCAACAACTCAGCGACCTAGCACATTTGCAATTAAATGAGAGCGAACTGGATAAACTCTCCAGCCTCCTACGCAGCGCAGAGCGGAGTGATCTGGACACCGTGATAGAGCAGGGCCGCGCGCAATTGAGAGTCAATGCTGAGCGGCTGCGCCAACTCCAGGCGGAGCAAGGCGTGCGTTTCCAGCTTGACAGGATGGATCCCCATGCGCGGCTGGAGCAGCTCCATCGCTACGAGAGTGAACTCGCTGCCCTTACAGGACTATCTCCAGAGGTAACCGCCCTCCGCGACGCAAAGGACAAAGCTATTCAGGCTAGCATCAGCCAGGCAGAGGAGAAAGCAAGGGCATTGGTTGCCAAAGCCCAAAGCATCAGCACCCAAGCCGAAATCGATTCCTGGCTGAAAGAGGCAAACCGCTCCCTGAACGAATACAAGGGAACGGAATGGTATGACACTCTAGAACAGGCCATTACTCAGGTGACGCGATACAACAGTTATCTGGGGGAGTTGAACCGCCTGAAGAATCAACCCTTCTCTACCCCGGAGCAAGCCAAAGCACTGATGCAGCAGATTCAGGAGGGCTATCAGGCGGCGGGGTTTGAAGAGGGATCCCCACCGCATCACGCCTATGAACAAGCACGCCAAGACGTACAACGTCGGTATGCTGACCAGGAAAAGAAGGCTCAGGAACAGCTACAGCGCATAGGGGCGCAGATCGCCAACGCGAACGACCACGAATTGGGGCGATACAAACACCAGCTTGAGAGTCCACCAGGCTTCCTTCCTGAAACAAGTCGATCTGACTGGTTGGCACTTCGCCGCCAAGTCCAAGCGCGGCTAGACGCGAACCTGGTGGCACAGATTGAGGGGTTGTTCCAGCAGATTACGGATCATAAAGAGCGTGAGGCGTGCCTGAAACGGCTGCAAGCCCTTCAGGAAAACACCCCCAATCGTTAGGACGTAGGAGGCACGACCCGATGGAAACAATGTCCATCCGCTTGGATCGACGCGGTGATGCAACCTTGCCTGAAGGTTACTTATCAATAGAGAGCGAGGTAGATTTCCTACGCTATGCTACCGAGAGAAAGCAACTCCTAATCCGCGGGACAACTCTCTGTGACTGGGCCGAGCTTTTCTATCGTGGCAGGGGCATCGAGAGCACATCGGTCCTGTCCCTGTCTCAGGAGCTGCTGGACCTTTTGCCGACACTTGATTCAAATGAGCTAACAGCATTGCGTCAGTATCTATCGGCAGCCCTTGAAAAGACACCTCGGCCACTCAACATCACTGCCATTCTGAAGACGCTCTTTCCCATGAGTCTCTGGGAAGAGCCTGCCACCACAGAGCATGCGGCGGAATGGCTTCTGTGGTTATACACCGAGCGACCTACCCCAGCACTGGAACCTCTTCTACGCGCGCAACTCGAAAGCTGGGATCGGCAGGCTCCGGTGAACCTCCAAAGAGCCTATCAGACCGTTCGGCTAGAGGAAGTCACCCCACTGCTAGAGGAGTGGTTGGGGATTACCGCATCAGCCACCTCCTGGCCGCCATTTCCCCCGCATCTACAGCTTCCAGAGACCCTTGTCACGAAGGCAAAATCCCTCTGGAACCCGGAATTGACCCGCTCCGAAGGAGATTTCTTTGCAGAGCTAGATAAACGCTCCTTGCCTGCCCCACTCCAAAAGCTCGCGGTGCAGGAAACCCAGCACTATTTTCAGGTGAAACCGGAAAAACTGACCCGCGAACGGTTTGCCGCCTTTCGTCCCTATTTATCACCCCAACAGCAAGAGGCGTATCTCCATCGTCTGCCGATGGACGCGCCACCCGACCTTCCTGAAACACCTGAAGATGTCATCGACTGGTATAGTGACGCCTATCTGCCCTATCGCTTGTGGCAAGCGGATAACCAGACAGAGGATTCAAAACAAAGAGTAGAGAGGGCAGCGCACCAATTTGTTGAGTGGTACCTGATGCAGTACCCCAAGGCGCTCGCTGGGGCACCGCTGAAAGAGCACCTAGCCTTTAATCGTGTCCAATCGCTTTACGAGGAGCGCGAGCACTGGGTAACGTTGGTGGTTGTTTTAGATGGTCCGTTTCCGAGGGATGCCCATCTTCTCTGGGAAGGACTACAAAGCGATTCTGATCGCCTGGCCGCCGCCGAAAAAAGCTATGTGTTTGCAGCCTTACCAACCATTACAGAGTTCTGCAAACCCGCCTTGTTTGGTGGGGTTATACCTGCTCGCAGCAGTGAATATGCCCCATTAGGTACTACCATCGGACCGAGCAAGTCGCCACTGGAAGTTCTTCGTGAGGCGCAGGTAGGACAGTTCTTCTTCTGGAATCAAGACGAGCCCGACAAGGTTTACCATAACAGGGCGACGAGTGATGCCCATCTCCGTCGTAATGTTGAAGCCCAAATTCAAGCCCTCCGAAGTAAGCTGAAAGACCTAGTAGAACAGCTCCCCGCCCACCTACCTCTCCGCCTTGTACTTACCGCTGATCATGGTCGCTTCTATGGAAAATCCGAGCGTTTGCGTCCTATCCCCAATGGCATGGAGGCGCATGGACGCGCGGCATGGGGCACTACAACACGCACCTTCCCGGAAGAAGGGTTCACCGTTGAAGATGGGGTCGCGTATCTTCACGGCCCGCGCTTCGGCGTTGCCGAGACCCTTGCCCTCATCATCGGGGGCGAAGCTTTTCATACGAACGATGGGAAACAGGGCACAGAACGCTTTCCGCATGGGGGACTATTCCCGGAGGAAGTCGTTGTTCCCTGGTTTGTTGTGCTCCGTGATTTTACACAGCCGACGGTGGAGATGCTCTTTGAGGGGCAAGGCGTGGCAGGGCAGTCAGGAACTCTAACCATTGAAATCATCAACTTGAGTTCTCAAGAATTGATCGTAGATCATGTAGCCATCCGCCTGCATAGTCGCATTGAAGAGCTAAAATGCGCTCTGACGATGGGAGCGCGTGAGCGCCAGACTCTCACGTTCCCGCTCGCTTCCTGGCCCACCCCCCGCGAGCTTGAGACTGCTCGGGGAGAAGGTTACATTCGCCTACTGCATGGGCCAGGGTTCCCGGTCCCCGCTCGCTTGAAGCTGGAAAGCAAAGAGATGTATCAGCGCAACGATGACCTATTCGAGGATTTGGAGCTATGACCGCAATGCCCTCAGAAGAAGGCACAGCATCAAGCGTACCGTTCACCGAGAAGGTGCGGCGCGTCTTTGGCGAACTCGCCATAGACAAACGGCGGCTCCCCATGAGCCACATCCAGCAGCGCGGGGTTCCCGCCTATGTGGGAGAGTGGATTATTGATCGTATTGCGCCAGGGTTTGGGGATCTCCGGAGCGACGAGGCGGCAAAGATTCAGGAGTGGGCAAGTCGCTTCATTCCCAACCCCGGTGATGAGAACCTCATCAAGCACCGTCTGCTCAGCGGAGAGATTTTAAAGGTTCTGACCACGGTACAAGTCGAGATTAAATTATCCCGGCAACGTCAGGAACGCATCGCCAAGATGAGTTTACTTGATCTCCCCGAGGTCTTTATCAGCGACTTGATCGTGGATCGTTACCCTGATCTACTAAAGCAAGGAATGTGGGGCGTAGCGGAGCTGGCTAGTTCAAAGGAGGGTGTAGTCCTGTACTCCTTCAAACCTATGCAGGCGTCAATGGATCTGTCACTCTATAAGGAAGCGCGGCGCGCCTTCACTTTACAAGAGTGGCGAACCCTCATGCTCGCCTCAATGGGGTACAATGCCGCTGCCTTCCCGGATGAGGAGCAAACCTGGCTATTGTGCAGATTGCTTCCTCTCGTGCAAAAGAACATGCATATGATGGAGCTTGCCCCGAAAGGGACCGGCAAGAGTTACATCTACGAAAACATCAATCCTCGTGTTCGCCTTGTGAGTGGTGGGAACATTTCCCCCGCCGTTTTATTTGTAAACAACACATCAGGCCAATGGGGGTTGCTCGCCCGCTATTCGGTGGTTGTATTGGATGAGATTCAAACGCTGAAGATCGAGAAGCCTCAAGAGATCATTGGAGGCTTAAAAGGCTTTTTGGCCAATGGACGCATTACAAGGGGGGGGCTGCATGAGAGTGCCAGTGATTGTAGCTTTGTGCTGCTCGCGAATATCACTCTGGACTCGCATCAAGAACCAGTGATGGACCCTTTGGTACAGGAACTCCCAACCTTTCTTCAGGAAACCGCCTTCCTTGATAGAATCCGCGCGCTCATTCCTGGCTGGAAAATTCGAAAGCTAAGTAATGAGTGCTTTGCGCGTGATATCGGCTTGAAGGCCGACTTCTTTGGCGATGCCTTAATAGCCCTGCGCTCTGATTTGGAACACGATCAGATGGTGGCACGGCGCGTGGAACTGACCGGAAAGCGAACCTATAAACGCAATGAAGATGCGGTCCGTGCCATAGCGAGTGGCTTGCAGAAGATACTCTTCCCGCACGGCGAGGTATCCGACTCCGACTTCGACTTCTACTGTGTTCGGCCTGCTGTACAGCTCCGCCAGCGTATCTGGGATCAACTCCAGAGTCTGGACGGGGAGTATCGACAGTACGAACACGAGATTCAGTACCGCTTACACCCTCTCTAATGGTTTATACCCCATGATGCGCCAAGAAGTGTACCTAGACTATAACGCAACGACTCCCTGTGCCCCTGAAGTCATTGAGCGCATGTTGCCATTTTTCCGAGAGATCTATGGCAACCCCTCCAATACGCGCCATTTGCAGGGGCGGCGTGCGGCTAAGGCTCTTGATCAAGCCCGCGAGGAGGTCGCCGCGCTGATAGGGGCACAGCCAAGAGAAATCATCTTCACCAATGGCGCGACCGAGAGCAACAATCTGGCAATCCTGGGCCTTGGATACCGCGCCCAAGGGGGCAAACGGAACCGAATTGTAATCTCAGCCATCGAGCACAAAGCCGTTCTGGAGCCCTGCAAGGCACTTCAGCGAATTGGGTTTGATGTAATTATTCTTCCTGTCGACGCGACTGGTCGCCTCAACATTGAGTCAGTCCGGGAAGTAATCGACGAGAGAACCTTGCTTCTCTCGGTACACGCCGCAAATAACGAGATAGGTACCATCCAACCGATCCGTGAAATTTCAGTAATTGCTCAAACGTATGGGGCCCTCCTTCACTGCGATGCTGCCCAAGCGGTAGGGAAGATTGAAGTCGATGTAGATGAGTGGGGGGTAGATTTACTCTCCCTGAGTGGGCATAAACTCTACGGCCCAAAAGGAGTCGGGGCGCTTTTCACACGTAGCACATCATGGCTTGAACCCATATTATTAGGTGGTGGACAAGAGGGTGGCATCCGCGCTGGAACATCCAATGTATCTGCAATTGTTGGATTGGGAGCAGCTTGCCACCTTTGTAAACCCTTGCTCGCTGATGAAGCCCGTACGCTCGCGACGTTGCGAGATTATTTAGAGGCCAACTTGATGAGGGCAATTCCAATACTCCAACGCAATGGCAATCTAGCTCAACGGCTGCCCAACACAAGTAGCTTAACCTTTCCGAAGATAGATGCAGATGCCCTATTACTAAATATCCCTCATATTAT
>JACCSL010000800.1 GCA_013812995.1 Ardenticatenales bacterium
GGATAAACCTCCTGGGCTTGCACGCAAGCCCGTGCTGACCATTGTCTAAGCCCTTCGAGGGCTACGTTATTCTGGTCACGACACCCTGGGGTGCTTGCCGGTCCCAGGCCCTGTCGTCTAGCGTTAAACAGTCTGAGGGTCTAGCACATTACCCGCGCAAGCGGTGGTGGCCTAGGGGGAGCCCGGTCGAAAGACAAAATCCCTCTACTCTATTCCATCATCCCTTATCACAAGAAAGGAGGAGCCAGGGCTTGGTTTGGCAAGGCTTTTTATTGCCACGCCATTCCTCCCACGCACGGAATGCAGTGGGTTTCCTGGCGCTTAACCCCATGATTGCCTACCTGACTCGCCGTCTAATCCAGATGGCGGCGGTGACCCTGTTCACCTCGATGATTATCTATTTCTTTCTCTACCTGGCCCCTGGCGGCCCTCTGGCGGGCCTGCGCATGAGCGCCGACCCCCGCTCGACGCCGAGCGATGCACAGATTGCCAAGATGGCGGAGTACATGGGGCTACATCGTGGGCCTGTGTGGGGCTATGTGGCCTGGCTGACGGGCGAGGATTGGCTCAGCGGGGTTGGCCGCGCCGATCTTCAGCGCCCCATCTGCCGCGAAAGCAAAGAGCGCTGCGGCAAGGGAGTGATTCGCGGGGACTTCGGCATTAGCTGGTCGGTCGCGAAGGGGTCCACAGTGTCGTCGGTGCTTGCGGCACGGCTGCGCAATACCCTGTTACTCTCCGGGATGTCGGTGCTTCTCTCGCTGCTGCTGGCGATTCCCATCGGAATCTACTCGGCCATCCATCAGTACAGTAAGATGGACTATGTGCTGACGACCTTCTCCTTTTTCGGTTCCGCCATGCCCGTCTTCTGGTTCGGGCTCATTATGATTATCTTGTTTGGCGGGAACCAGTCGATCTTGCACAAAATGACGGGGCTGCCGTACCTGCCCCCAGGCAATGTCTCCCTCGTGCGCGCGCCCATGGCGGGCAGCCTACATGACATATTGAATGTCACGCCGCGCTCGTGGATGGACACCGCTATCCACCTCGTCATGCCGGTCGTGGTGCTAAGCCTGCTCTCCATCGCCGGCTGGAGCCGCTTTATGCGTGCCTCCATGCTGGAGGTTCTGCGCCAGGACTATGTACGCACCGCGCGCTCCAAGGGTCTCGCCGAGCGCTTTGTTATCTACAAGCACGCGCTACGCAACGCGCTCCTGCCCCTCATCACCATCGTGGTGCTAACCATTCCCGGTATCTTCGGTGGGGCCATCATCACCGAGACCATCTTCAACTGGATTGGCATGGGTCAGTTGTTCATCCGCGCGTTGGGCTCCAATGACTACCCGGTGTCGATGGCCTTCCTCTTTATCTCGGCGGTGCTCACCGTGCTCGCCACCCTGATCGGCGATATTTTATACACTGTCGTGGACCCACGCATCCGCTTCAGTTAAAAGGAGAGCGGCGGCAGGGTGCGGCGCGTCGGGAGGATCAGATCGACGATAACCCCCGGCGCGTCCGTGCGATTGGCGATGGAGCTGCTCCCGCCCGCCTCCCAGATCAGGGCAGCGACCATGGGAAGCCCCAAGCCCATTCCCTGCACCTCGCCGCTGAAGTGGCGCTCGCCCTGGTAGTACGGCGTCCACACCTGCGCGAGCTGGCTGGGCGAGAGCGTCGCCCCGTCGTCCGCGATGCGCACCCGAACCTCCTTGAAGCTCGCGGGCGTGACATCAATCTCCACCCTCGGAGCCTGCCGGGGGTGGAATTTTTTTGCGTTTTGGAGAATCTCGCGCAGGATCAGCTCCAGGCCCTGAACCGAGACGAGAATACGCGCGCGTTCCAATTCCTGGGGAAGCGTAAATGCCACAGGCTCAAGTCCCAGGTCGGAGGCGATAGTGGTGATGAGCCCCACCACCTCGGCCAGGTGAACGCCCGACCCTGGCAGCGCGAGGGTCGGGGCGGTCAGGTATTGGAAGATATCCTCGATCTCCTCGCGGAGGCGCTGTAGATTGCGCTCGGCGCTCGACGCCATCTCGACGATCTCCTCGGTGGAGAGTTTGGCGGCGTGGCGCGCCAGGAGGTTCAAGCTGCTCGTGGCGTTGGCGGCGGGCGTGCGCAGCTTGTGGGAAACCACCGCATGGAACTTCCACATATCCTGCTGGAGCGCCATCTCCCGGCTCACGTCGCGCAGGCGCACGAGCCAGCCGCCCTGCCGCTCGCCACGCAGCGCCAGCAGGTCCACGCGCAGCCAGAGTGCGGGCGCGGTGGGTATCTCCGCGTGGATGAGAAAGCGCGGCGAGGGGGGAAGGTCGGAGGGCTGATCGGGCCAGGTGGCCCAGGCTTCCCTGGGCTCGCAGTGGTATCGCTCCCGTACCACCTCCAGAAAGGTGGGCTCGACGGCCCTTTTCTCCTCGGAGAGCGCCAGGAAGTGGCGGGCGCGCGGGTTGGCATAGAGGATCTCATCCTGCTCGCTCAGCATCAGGTATCCCTCTTCCGCCTGCTCCACCAGCCACTCGAACTTGGCGCGCTCCATGAGCAGCCGCCGGAAGCGTCCCAGCCGCGTAATCGTGCGAATACGTGCCTGGAACTCCACGAGATCAAAGGGTTTGGTGATGAAATCATCCGCCCCCACCTCGATGCCGCGCAGCCGGGAGTCATAGTCATCCAGCGCCGTGACCAGGATAATCGGCACCTCGGAGAGACTGGCGGACGCACGCAGCCGCTGGCAGACCTCGAAGCCGTTCATCTGCGGCATCATCACGTCCAGCACGATCAGGTCGGGGGTGAGTTCTTCTGCTTTTGACAGTGCCTCCAGACCATTCCGCGCAAACTC
>JACCSL010000819.1 GCA_013812995.1 Ardenticatenales bacterium
CGCGTTGTTAAACATCGCTGAGGGTAGGCGACGTGCGGCGCGTAAAAACCATCGCATAACCTTGGCGAAGTGGACCACGCCCGCAAGGGCGGCAGGCTGAAACTAGCCTGCATCACTAACGACAGGAGAAGCGCATGCAAGTCTGTGTCGTGAACCAACAGGGACGGCCCTTGATGCCGACTACCCCGCGTAAGGCCCGGCGGCTCCTGCAAGCGGGCAAGGCCCGGATTGTGAGCCGCACCCCTTTCACCATCCAACTCTTGTACGGCACACGCGGCTACACCCAGCCCATCACGTTGGGCGTGGATGCGGGCTATGCCACCGTGGGCTTTGCCGCCGTGACCGAGAAGGAGGAGTTGGTAGGGGGCGAACTCAAGCTGCTGTCGGGCATGTCGGAGCGCCTCGCCGAGCGGGCCATGTATCGGGGCGGGCGTCGCCGCCGCACCCGCCACCGCCAGCCACGTTTTGACAACCGCCGCCGTATCGAGGGCTGGTTGGCCCCTTCCATCCAGCACAAGCTCGACAGCCATCTGCAGCTGATCGAGCGTCTATGCACGATGCTGCCCATCACGCGTATCCTGATTGAGGTGGCGAGCGAGAAAGCGTTGGAGCGTTGGAGCGTTGAAGCGATAGAACAGAACGACAAACGCGCCCAAGGCAGGTGTTGTTGTTCCAACGCTCTATCGTTCCAACGTTCCAACGCTTCCCAGGTGCATCACCTGGGTTACTGGCGCGGCGATGGGAGTGATCGTCCGGCCAACCTGATTACCCTCTGCACGCGCTGCTACACCCCCGAGAACCACCTGCCAGGGGGCTTGCTGTGGGACTGGGAGCCTCGTCTTGCCTCGTTCCGCCCTGAAACGTTCATGAGCCTGGTGCGCTGGCGACTGGTGGAGGCGGTAGGAGCCGAGGCCACCTACGGCTATCTGACCAAGAGCCGCCGCATTGAGCTAGACTTACCCAAATCACACGCCAATGATGCGTTCGTGATTGCAGGGGGTAGCACCCAGCGCCGCGCCACGTCGCTCCTGTTGGAACAGGTACGCCGCAATCGCCGGGCGCTCCAGACCTTCTATGACGCCAAGTATATCGACACCCGCACGGGCGAAGTCGTCAAGGCGCAGGGGCTCAACAACGGGCGACGCACCCGCAATCGCACTCTGAGCGGGGAAAATCTGCGCCGCTATCGGGGGCCGCAGGTCTCCAAGGGGCGCGTGAGCATCCGGCGGCGGCGCTATCCCTATCAGCCGGGGGACTTGGTGCGCTACGAGGGGCAGGTCTACCGTGTCCAGGGGATGGGGGGCTACGGGCGCAACCTCAAGCTGGCCGGGCGTCCCAAAGAGGTCAAAGCCGCCTTGGTGTCCCCCGTGCGCTGGCGCAAGGGCATCTGTCAGCAGGTTCCCTAACCGACCCACCATGCAAGCGGGTCGCAGTTGTTTTTCAGCGGCAAGCCTAGCTCTCAGCAAAGTTTGGCTTTGCCGCTCCATTCCTCCCCCGGCTCGAAGCCGGGGGTTCCCTGGAGCTAACATCTATGGCAGATAAAATTAAGGTCGGGATCAACGGCTTTGGCCGCATTGGTCGCCAGGTCTTCAAGGCGATCTACGAGAATTACCGCGACTCTATCGACATTGAAGCCATCAATGACTTGATGGATGTTGAAACCAACGCGCACCTCCTCAAGTATGACTCCACGTACGGCCAGTTCCTGGGCGAGGTTGAGGTACGCGATGGAGATATGTACATCGACGGGGAGAAGCTCAAAAACTACGCCGAGCGCGACCCCGCCAAGATTCCCTGGGGTGACCTGGGTGTTGATGTGGTTATTGAGTCCACGGGCATCTTCACCGATGGCCCGAAGGCCAAAGCCCACCTGGATGCCGGTGCCAAAAAGGTCATTATCAGCGCCCCTGCCACCAATGTGGACCTGACGCTCTGCCTGGGCGTGAACGAGGACGAGTATGACCCTGAGAAACACCACATCATCTCGAACGCGAGCTGCACCACCAACT
>JACCSL010000826.1 GCA_013812995.1 Ardenticatenales bacterium
CCCGGGAATCCATAGATTTCTGGAATGCGTTCGACCCCAAACGGGCCTTCGAGGAGCTGCTGGAGCATCCCGCGCGGTCCCAGAGCCGCGACAATCACGTAGCCGCCGACAAAGGAGGGAAAAACCAGAGGTAGCACACTCAGTAGAAGCCACATCTGCCGTCCCGGCAGGTCGGTGCGGGTAGTAAGCCAAGCCAGCGGCACGCCAAGCAAAACTGTTACCAGGGTGGTACTGGCGGCCAGCGCCACTGTCTGCCCCAGTACCACCAGCGTGCGTGGGCGAGTCACAACATTCCAGATATCTCCCGCGCCAAGCTCAGCGGTGCGCTGTACGAGGTAGAGCAGGGGGAGGAGCATGAGCAGGGCAAAAAAGAGGGACGGCAAAAAAACGACGAGCGGTGCCCGTGGTCTCTGCCACTGACGGCCCCGCTGTCGTTCCTCTGGCAGACTTGGCTGCTCAAGCATCGGCAAGGAAAATATTATTCAAGGACCCCGGTATCCTGTAGGAGGTCAAGGGTGCCCGCAAGGTCATTGAGCGCATTCAGGTCGATATCCGGTGTTTCAAGCTCTTCCAGAGTCGGGAGCATGTCGTCGGCGGAAACACCCATCGCCAGCGGATACTCCTTGGTCTCGGCACTGAAGTACTCCTGTGCCTCCGCCGAGAGCAGGAAGGTGATGAATGCCTGGGCCGCGTCCTGGTGCGTGGCTGTATCTACCATCCCAATCCCCGCAACGTTGATGAGGCCGCCGATGTCGCCATTGGCGAAGAAATGGTTGCGCGCGGGGAAGCTTTCGCCCTGTTCCGCCAGCTTGCGGAAGAGGTAATAGTGGTTGATAAACCCAACCTGGATCTCGCCTGCCGCGACGGCCTCCAGTACTGCAATGTTGTTATTGTATACCTTCGGCTCGTTCGCGAGAATCCCTTCGAGCCAGGCGCGAGCACCATCTTCACCCTCAGAGATGCGCAGGGCCGTGACGAATGCCTGGAAGGAGCCATTGGTGGGGGCCCAGCCAATCTGCCCTTTCCACTGGGGATCGGTAAAGTCGAGGATGCTCTCCGGAAGCTCGCTCTCTTCCATCATCTCGGTATTGTAAACGACCACGCGCGCGCGCCCGCTGACACCAACCCAGCGCCCCTCGGGGTCGTGGAAGCGCGCATCGACCAGGGACAACGCCTCTTCCGGCAGCGCCTGGAGGCGATCTTCCTGCGCAAGCGCCCCTAGCGCGCCCGCATCCTGGGCAAAGAAGAGATCCGCCGGGCTGTTTTCGCCCTCTTCAAGAATCGTGGCGGCCATCTCGGCGGTGTCACCATAGCGAACGGCCACGTCAATCCCACTCTCCGCCTCGAATTCCTCAATCAGCGCGCCGATCAACTCCTCGTTACGACCGGAGTAGATGACCAGCTCGCTTCCCTCCAGGTTCAGCGCCTCCTCCGTCGCCTCTGGCGACGCAGACGCTTCGGGGGACGCCTCAGTGGATGCCTCGGGGGATACCTCTGGCGATGCTTCGGCGGCTGTCTCCGTGGTAGGTTCAGGGGTGGGCGCGGTGGCTCCCTGGCAGGCAACCATCGACATCAATACGACAAGCAGCAGGAATGCTGCGGCAACTCGACGTCTGTTAGACCGATACATACTTTCTCTATTTATCCTTTTATAGCTTGTGAAAAACTGATATTTGTGGGTAAAAATAAGCGCACAGGGGCGCAGCACTGCGATTTATAGCGTTTGTTTCTTTTATACGATACCCTCCGGGCGCGGGCACGAGGGCTACTATAACGAGTGAGATAGTCAAAGTCAAGCAAATTGGTCAAGATTGTGAAAACTCTAATTTTCTAACCTCGGTTAGAATCCAATCATAGACAAGGTTAAACAGGATTAAGGGCTATGACAGAAACAATCACGGGGCGCGAGGAAGATTACTTGCGCGCTATTTTCAATCTTGCCCACGAGCAGGAGATACCGGTTGCGCCGGGAGAGCTCGTGGCACGGTTGGGCGTCTCTAGCGCGGCTGTCTCGCGGATGACCCAACGGTTGGCACAGGCCGGGCTGCTGCGTCGCACCGCCTACCAGGGCGTGTCGCTCACGGACGCTGGGCGGCGACATGCGCTGCGCGTGCTGCGCTTCCACCGGCTGGCGGAGCTCTTCCTGGTGCGCGAGCTGGGCTACGATTGGGCGGAGGTGGGCGAGACAGTAGACGGGCTGGAGCATGCGATGACGGAGGAGCTGGCCGCGCGGCTGGAAGCGCGGCTCGGCTACCCGACCTCGTGCCCCCACGGCGATCCCATTCCCGCCGCCGACCTGACACTGGCCCCTGTGCGTGAGCGCCCGCTGACGACATTGCCAGTGGGGCAGCGCGCCATCATCAACCGTGTCACGGGGGATCGGGCCATGTTGGGCCACCTGAAGGAGCAGCGTCTCGTGCCCGGAACATCACTGACCTTGCTGGGACGGGCAGCGGTAGGCGGGCTGCTGACGGTGGAGCGGGAGAGCGGTGGAGCGGGAGAGCGAGGGAGCGGGAGAGCGAGGGAGCGGGAGAGCGGTGGAGCAGGAGAGCGGTGGAGCGGGAGAGCGGTGGAGCGGGAGAGCGAGGTGTTGCCGCTGAGCCCGCTGGTGGCGGGGGCGATTTTCGTGCGTCGCCCGGAGGAGGAGGAATAATGAGCCCAGAAGCGTGGCAAGACAAGGGAGCCCTTACTCCGCAGGCTCCAGCGCGAAGCTATCGAAGCGCGCGGCGACGAGCGGGCTGTGCAGGGGTGGGCCAATCGAGACTCTAGCTGGACGGAGGGGGCTGCTATCTTCCTTGGCGAAACCATGAGACGATTTTACTCCGATGAAGGCGTGGCTCCAGCGAAAGCGGCCCCGCATGTCGCTGATGGTCGTTGCCCCGAACGGTTCGAGCGCGGCAACGACCTCCTCGGAGAGCATCAGACCCGTACCCCCGCTCCCCTCCCCCCCAGACACCGTATCGG
>JACCSL010000836.1 GCA_013812995.1 Ardenticatenales bacterium
CCTCCGAGTACCACGAGGCATAGAGCGTGTCGCCTACAACCTCCGGGTTGTGGGCGGACCAGACGCCCAACTCGGCCACGGCCTCGTCGCGGGTGTTGGGGCTGGCAAAGGAACCCAGCAGGCGCGGGTTGTTGCTATCGGAAATGTCATAGAAGCGCAGGTCGCCGAAGCCATCGAAGCGGCTCTCGATGGTCAGCTCCAGTGGCGCGGCCTCTAAAAGTCGCTTGCTGCCCGCCGACAGGCTGAGGAGTACAGGAATCTCCAGGGTCACCCTGGTTCCATCCGGCAGCGTAACGCCATCACGGGGCGGACCTTCCTCCTCCACCGTTTCTTCGCCGTCCTCTTCCTCGTAAAGAATGACCGCGATGGCCCCCGCCTCCTGCGCCACGGCAATCTTCTCGCTCATAGCGCAGCCACCCCCCTGCGCGACGAGCACGATCTTGCCATCGGCGTCTACCAGCGGCTCATCCTCGAAACAGCCGCGCCCCCCATGTACTGCCTCACCCGCGAGCGTCGCATCAGGAAATTCCTTGATCTCTGTGCCTAATCCCAGCTCAATCAGGGGAACCTGGGCGTCCAGCGCGCTACTGCTGACGTGCAGACGGTATGGGCTAAAATCTTCCTGCGCCTGAACCATTACCTGACCGTCCGCCGCCTCCGTGACGGAGTGCGCGTTTCCTTCGTCCTCCTCCGTGAACGTCGTGCGGCTGAGGTAGCGTGGACTCTCCGGTGCGGAGATGTCGAGCAGAATCACGCCCGCATCCCAGTACGACAGATAGGCCAGCGTCCCGTCCTCGTTGGCGCGCACGCTGTGCAGGTACGCGATGGGGAAACTGCCCTGGGCGCTATTCTCTTGCACGGCCTCGCCCAGCGTGGGCTCATCCAGGATATCCCATTGGCTGGCCAGGGTCGGTTTCCTGGGGTCGCTGATGTCCACGATGACGAGCCCGGCCTGGCCGCCCTCCTCGGCCTGGCTGTGCGATTCCTCGCCGTCCCCTTCCTCGTGCTCCTGCGGAATGGCGAGGAGGGCCAGGGCGCGTCCATCGGGTGTCTCGGCCAGGTCCAGCTCGTGAACACCGCCGCTGGTGGCAAAGAGGCTCAGGTGGCGGGGGCGAGCGGGGGTCGTAATATCAACCAACTCAATGCCCTCCAGCCCCTGATCCTCGTCATCGGGGTTGGCGCAGTTCTGGAAGCCGATCACCAGCACATCCTGCTCCCCGATGCGAAGCACCTGCATATCCTCCATCGAGGTATTGGGCGACTCGGGCGTGTTGGCGAGCTTCTCCGGGTCCGTGGGGTCCGAGATGTCGATGATGTGGACTCCCGCGCCCGTGCAGCGGCTACCCACGATTGCCAGATCCTCGTACGCGGCGACGTCCGCATGAGCCCCGCGCCCCGCTGGCTCCAATGGGAGCGAGCCCACCAGCGTCATATTCTCCGCCAGTTCCTGCGGGGCACTGGTTGGCGTCGCGGGGGGCGCAGTTTCGGTCGCCGCGCGGGTAGCCGTTGCCTCGGGGGCAGGGTCTGTCAGGGTTGTCTCGGCTACGGCAATTGTCTCAGTCGCAACCGTCGGGGGCTCCACGCGCGGTTCCTCGCTCTGGCAGGCGGCAAGAAGCAGCATCATTCCTAAAATCAAACAGCGCACAACCGTCGAAGAGGCGCGTTGCATCGCAACTATTCCTTCCTGCGTGAGACAATCAAGCGTTCAATGTTACCAGACCCAGATGGGCTCGACGCCCGCCTGTCGCAGGTGGGGTTCGAGCCGCCGCGCGAGTTCGGCATAGTTGTGGGAGGGAACTGCCGGGTAGAGGTGATGCTCCAGATGGTAGGTCAACTCCAGGAAGAGGCGCGGGATGATATTCCCCCGGAGCGTGTAGGTTTGGAGCAGGGCGTTTTCCCCCTGAACATTGTGCGGCAGATACACCGTTGTGAGGGGATAAATCCAGCTGCCCCCGATGGTGAGCAGTGCAAACACAAAGGGAATCGGTGTCTGCGGCAGGAGTAGCAGGCTACCTAGCACAAAGGCGAAGAACCATCCCGCCTCCAGCAGCAGCCAGCCCCGCTCCCTGGGGGCCCGCGCCCAGGCCCAGCGCCACAGGCGAAAGAGAAAGATCGGCCCCTCCAGAATGACCCGCCAGAGCGTCATGTGCGCCGGGTCGCCCTCGGGGTCGTCCGTGTGGTCGGGGAAGGTGCGGTGATGCTGCATGTGCGTGATTCGATAGGCGTGACCGCTCTCCAGCACCAGCATCCCGATGAGCGCGAGCATGATGTCGTTGAACCAGCGCGGCAGGGCGAGGCTCTGGTGGGCGAGGTCATGCGCCGAGGCAACAATCGTGACAAAGAGCAACAGCACCGAGAGCACCGCCAGCGGCCACCAGCCCATTATCGCAAAGTAGACATAAAAACTCACGCAGAGAAAGGGACGCAGCAGCGAGAAGAAACACTGCCAGGGCGTCGTGTTTAGCAGATCATAGCCCAGCTCGGAGAGCGGGGGCAGGCCATCGGGTAACTCAGGATGATGCATTATAGCGGCTCCTTCTTGTTCTCGTCCGTTCTTGGGGTGGGAACCAGGGTCTGAACGCGCTGGCTCCATGATTGCCCCGCGCGGGAACGCGTCGCACAGAGCGCATCGGCCACATGGAGGCTGCCCAGCACGCACGCCACCGTTCCGAGGCCGGGCCAGGTCGTATCCCCCGCCTGCCAGAACCCTGGCACGCCGAGGTCGTGCGCCACCGCGAACTGGTTGCTGTTGTTCAGCGTCAGGCGGATGCCACCCACCGCCCCCCGGTAGCGATGGGTATATCGGGCATAGGTGCGCGGGGTGCCAAGGCGAACAATCTTTGCCGCGTGCCCCAGCGAGGGATAGACGCGGCGCGCGTGGGCCAGGAGCGCCTGGGTGGTTACTGCCTTGCGCTCCTCATACTGCTCCGTTGACAGCCCTTCCCACTCGGTCAGTTCGCAGTGGGTGGAGATCATCACCGAGCGCCAGCCAGCGGGGGCGCTCTCCGTGTCGCCCGGCGCGGAGACGGAGATAAACATATTGTTTCCATTGTTCAGCGGGCGCTCGTAATCCAGCAGAATCTGGTGGTGGGTGAGGGGCTGCTCGCAAACTTCCTGCTCTGGCACGCCCAGGAAGAGAACCAGCGCGCTGCCCAGAGCACTCTCGTCCCGTGCCATGTAGGGAGCCAGCGCCCGCTCGACCTCAGGAAGGCCCAGACGCGCGCTGTTCCAGATGGGCAGCGTAGAGACAACCTGCCGCGCCTGGAACGCGCCGCGCCGCGTGTGCAGCATAAATCCCTCGCCCTGCCGGGACAGTTGCTCCACGCACGTTCCAACGCGAACCACGCCGCCCAGGGCACGGTAGCGACCCAGCATCATCTTCCAGAAACCCCGCGCGCCGCCGCGTGGGCGTGTCAGCCCGGCTCCGCGAATGGTAATTCCCAGCGCACCATTGATGAGCGGGGCCGTTTCCACCGGGCTATGCACCGTATCCTGGAGCAACATCGCCAGAAGGCCGCGCAGTGCTCGATCCTCGGCCACGCCACACGCCTGCATCGCATCCTGCATCGTCCAGCCCAGATAGCGCGTGAGAGGCCAGTGGCGCAGGGGCAGGCAGCGCGCCGCCGCCAGCAGGTCGCGCGGCGATGTCAGGGGCAGCTTGACCCCGGCCCGGCTTGCGGTCCAGAAGGCATCGGCCAACTCGTCCAACAGGGACCAGAAGCGCTGGTGCGCGGGGCTCGCGCCAAAGGCCGCCAGCCGCTCCCGATGCCAGGCGTCGGACTCGCGGTGCAGGGTCACGGTGCGGTCCGGGAGCCAGGCGCGGTAGCCGGGCAACGCTTCCCCCTCGATCCTAGCCAGGCCAAGCTCCGCCAGGAACGCGCCGCCGACACCATCGGGGCCAAAATCCACGAAGGTCGTCGCGCCCACGTCAAAGGAGAAGCCCTGCGTCTGGAAGAAGCCTGCGCAGCCGCCGACCTGGCCGTGCGCCTCCAGCACCATCGTGGAGATGCCGCGCGCCTGGAGCCGCGCCGCCGTCGCCATCCCCGCCATCCCCGCCCCGATAACGACTACCTCTGCATCCATTAACTGCGCTTTCTGTGAGGGACCAGGTGCGGCCCGCCTTCATTATAGAAGCGCTGCTCTGCTCAGGGCAATCGCCCTGGCTGCGAAGCGTGTGTCGCGGATGGCGCAGGTTTGCCTCTGGTGCTGGAAACGGTACAGTTAGGCGCTCATCCCAAGCTAACTGATGATTAGGAGACACAATATGGCCGCATTGACACCCCCGGAACTGGCAGCCCTTGGCAACCAGATTTTTACCCGCCAGCGCACCTTTGATGATGTGGGCAAAGATTACCCCATTGCCTCTTTTATCGGGGGGCTGACAGGGGCACTGACGATGATTGAGGAACGAGTCGTGGGTATCAGTGAGGCGCAGTTTCACTTCCGCCTTCCGGGCACCCCGGAAGGCCCCGACTGGAACCATGACGAAGTCCACTTCAATACGCCGGAACTGGTAACCCACCTGACCAGCACCCTCAAGGCGTGGCAGGAGGCGCTGCGCGAGCATGGGGTTCCGCTGCCAGCCCCTGTGGAAACGCTGCCGCCCGCTGAGCGAGTCACAGGGATGCAGGGGTCAGGCATGGGCGCAGGCGGGCGCAGCGACCTGACGCTGGAGCAGACGCTGCTTGATCTGCGCACGACGCGCGACACCCTCGTGCTGGCCCTCCAGGGAGAGCTAGGGGATTATTGGGATGAGCGCTATCCCAGCGGTTTTGGCCCGCTGACCCTGCGCCATTATGTGGTGCTGATGGCCGTCCACAGCGCCTCCCATGCCTTCCAGCTGCTGGAACTCCAGGCGCATCCTGACTACCCGGCGTAACAGTCAACCTCCTTGTCGATGAACTACGAAGCTACCCCGGCACGGCGTGCCGGGTGGCTTGCGCTGGCTCAGCCCACACTGATGTTTCCCTGGGCGAACATTGCCAGCAACAAGTGCGTCCAGTCGGTGAATCCCTCTATCAACTCCTGCTTGGAGGCAGGCTCCAGGCTGTTGACAATATGCTGATAACTAATCACCTGGTGCAACGCGCAGAGCGGCTTCACAAGCTCCCAGAGTTCTTTCAGTCGCGCCATCGGCTCATAGTCTGTCCATAGCGCGAGGTAGCCATCGAGCAGGCGATCCCGCACGGCTTCCTCTTTCTCGTAGATCAGGTCGATCAGGTCGATAAAGGGGTGGGTGATGCAGCTATCGGTCCAGTCGAAGATGAGATAGCGCCCCTCCTGCTGCGCGACGTTCCCCAGGTGAAGGTCTCCGTGAACCAGCGATGGCGGAACCCGGTAAGTCGATGCCTCCGCACACAGTGCTTTTAGGCGCGGGGCCAGCGCGCGTAGCTGCGCCACCTCCTCTGTTTTTAGCAGCGCCATCATGGGCGCATCGTCCAGCAAGGGGTCGATCTGCGTGGCGAGGCGTTCCAGCCGCCGATCCAAGCAGCCCATCCCCAGTAGTGCCTTGACCTGCTCCGCCGCGTGGCGCTGAAGCTCTCCAAAGCGCTGAAACAACGCCTCGCGGATCTCCACGGTCGCATTACCCCGCAGCGGCTCGCCAAAATCAGCCAGTAGCATCCACCCGCGCGCCGCATCCACGCTGAGCGGCCTGGGAATGTCGTCGGGGAAGCGCGCGGCGAGGCCCTGGGTCACCTCTGGCTCGTCGCTGAAGAGGGGGCGCGTCGAAGAGACCTTGAAATAGACTGCCCCGGTCGTGGTCGGGGCGCGCAGCACGCAGGAGA
>JACCSL010000839.1 GCA_013812995.1 Ardenticatenales bacterium
GTACCATCGTGGTCCTGCTGATAAATCGCGCCCGCACCCTCCCGGTCACTGGCAAATAAAAGTGTGATAGGTTGAGGCGTAAGGGTAGGATGAGGAGTTGGGTACGGAATGGGGGGGGTAGGAGATGGGACCTGCCGCTCCGTATCAGTGACGGAGCGACAGGCCACCAGCCAGAAAAAGATGAGGAGAAAGGCGAACGGTCTCAAATCCCTACTGGAAGAGCGCCAGGAGCGGGTTGGGGAAGAGCCCGATGAGGAGGACAAGCATGGCTGTCACTGCCACCGCTGTGCCAACCATCCACGAGGGACGCTCGGGCTCGAATTCCTCTTCGTCGTCCTCCACCGCCGGGGCAGCCGTCATGAACATGGCAATGATATAGCGGGCGTAGTAGAACAGTGAGATCACGCTGAGCACGACCGCCGCCACCACGAGCCACTGCTGTAGAGCCAGACTGGGGTCCCGCTGCGCGCTGAGTATGGTTCCGGTGAAGAGGAAAAACTTGGCAAAATAGCCTGCCGTGGGTGGGAAGCCCGCAAGGCTGAGCAGGAAGAAGCCAAGCAGGAGCGCCAGAACAGGATGGGCGCGCCCCAACCCCGCGAAGTCCTCCAGCTCAACAATCTCCCGGTCCGTTGCCTCCTCCAGCGCCATCAGCACTGCGAACGCACCGAGGTTCATGAGGGCGTATACGCCCAGGTAGAGACTTAGGGTGGGTAGAATTATGTTAGGAAAAACGGGCAGCCCTACGAGGCCAACGAGCATGTAGCCTGCGTGTGCGATACTCGAATAGGCGAGCATCCGCTTG
Source organism: Ardenticatenales bacterium (assembly GCA_013812995.1). Lineage (GTDB taxonomy): Bacteria > Chloroflexota > Anaerolineae > Ardenticatenales > Ardenticatenaceae > JACCSL01. The sequence continues at coordinate 803 of JACCSL010000839.1, forward strand.
ATGTTGCGCTGGCGAATGGCCCCAATGTTCCCTACTAGCATCGTCAGAACCGCGATAATCGCGATGAGCGGCCACCACCACTCGTACAGCACGATGAAGGCGACCAGGATATTCACCAGCATCACGAATCCGGCCACCTTCGTTCCAGCCACCATGAAGGCCGTTACCACCGTCGGGGCACCCTCATAGACATCCGGTGTCCACTGGTGAAAGGGTACCAGGGATATCTTGAAGCCAACGCCCACCAGCAACATGGTGAGCCCGCCCAGAACCATCAGGTTGTTCTGCCCATTGACGAGCAGAATCTGCGGCGCTCCACTCTGTATATCGCCCGCCAGGATGGCGCGAATCTCATAAAGGTTCATCGTACCTGTGGCCCCGTAGACCAGCGCAATGCCGTACAGGAGAAAGGCGCTGGCAAACGAGCCCAGTAAAAAATACTTGAGGGCAGACTCCTCGGAGCGCAGATCTGGGCGCGCAAAGCCTGCCAGAATATAGAGTGGAATCGAGAGCAGCTCCAGCGCAAGGAAGGTCAAGATCAGGTGGGTGCTGCCGACCATCAGAATCAGCCCCACCGTTGCAAAGAGTAGCAGCGCGTAGAACTCACCACGCTGGAGGTCGCGTCGCTCCAGGTAGCCGGGGGCAATGAGCGTAACAACGAGCGCCACAATGACAATGATCAGGTTGCACAGCAGCGTCAGCTTGAAGAATCCCACCGGATCATACATCCCGCCGAACAGAAGCTCGGGCTGAGGAAGCGCCTCTACCCTGAGCAGTTCGCGGGCCTTCGCGAAAAAGGCGTTGTCTGTCTCCGGCAGGTTGTACACAAGCCAGGACTGAACCCAGAGAAACAGAGAGCCAATCAGCCCGGCTATGGTCAAATAGGCAGGCCAGCGGCGCTCGTCGTCGCGGTTGAAAATCAAATCGGAGAGCAGCACGACGAGCCCAACGAATGCCAGAAAGATCGGCATTGACATCAGGCGGGCCATCGTGCCCAGCTCTTGCAGACTCATCGGTGGCATAGAAACAAAATCCTCAAAGAGGGTATCAGGGTATCAGTCGGGCAGCCGCGCCAGTTTGGATGACCTCGACCAGGGCCTCGACGCTAGGCTGCATGGGGTCTAGGAGCAGGTTGGGCGCAACGCCAATCAGAACCATCAGGGCAACGAGGGGCACGAGAATCATGATCTCTTTGCGCGTCAGGTCGCTCAGGGTGCGGTTCTCGGGATTGTCCAGCGGGCCAAACATGATCTTGCCAAACAGGTGAAGCATGTAGACCGCCGCCAGCACCACGCCGAAGGTGGCAAAGGCGGCCCACCAGGGGTTGGCGGCGAAGGCCCCGATCAGCGTCAGGAACTCTCCGATAAAGCCGTTCAGCCCTGGCAGCCCCACGCTGGCTAGCATTGTTATAAGGAAGAAGGCCGCGAACACCGGCATTCGCGTCCAGAGACCACCGAACTCCTCAAGGTCCCGCGTGTGGCGGCGCTCATAGATCATTCCCACGAGAAGGAAGAGGGCACCCGTGCTCAGGCCGTGGTTGACCATCTGAAGGATGGCACCGCTAAGACCCTGGTTGTTCAGCGAAAAGATGCCAAGCACCACGAAACCAAGGTGACTCACCGAAGAGTAGGCCACGAGGCTCTTCATGTCGCGCTGGGCGTAGGCCACCCACGCCCCGTAGAGAATTCCGATAATCGCCAGCGTGGCAAAAATCGGGGCAAGTTCCAGGGCAACGGCAGGGAAGAGTGGCACTGCGAAGCGCAGGTAGCCATAGGTGCCCATCTTTAGCAGAATCCCTGCCAGAATGACAGAGCCCGCCGTCGGGGCCTGAACGTGCGCGTCCGGCAGCCAGGTATGGAAGGGAAAGAGCGGCACCTTGATCGCATACGCCACGGCGAAGGCCAGGAACAGCAGCAACTGCGTTTGCGGAGGCAACTGCGGGGTAATATCCTGGAGACGGTCCAGGGCATAGCCGATAGTACCGCTCTGTCCCAGGTTCACGCTGAAGATGCCGAGGGCCATAATGGCCGCTAGCATGAATGCGGAGCCTGCCATCGTATAGAGGACGAACTTGATGGTCGCGTAGATGCGGTTCTTGCCGCCCCATACCCCGATGAGAAAGTACATCGGAATGAGGACTGCCTCCCAGAAGACGAAGAAGAGAAAGAGGTCCAGCGCCATGAATACGCCGAGCATTCCTGTCTCAAGCAGGAGCATGAAGGCGTAATACTCTTTTTCACGCTCCCGAATGCTATCGGAGGAAAACCAGATCGCAATGGCCGAGAGAAGGGTGGTGAGCGGAATCATCCATAGCGAGATGCCGTCCACCCCCAGAAAATATTCGATCAGAAAGCCAGGGTCGGGGATGGGGGTATCGGGATTGTCAAACGCCGTAATCCACGAAACCCGCTCGACAAACTGAAACTCGGCCGTGCGCTGGAAATAGCCAACGACGAGCAACGAGAGGACAAAGTTGACCACCGCGAACACCAGCGAGAGCCGCGACGCATATTTCCAAGGAAGCAGCGAGGTCACGACAGCGCCCAGCAGGGGCAGGAAGATCAAGATGGAAAGCAGGGGAAACCCTAGTTGATTCATAAAGCTCTCGCGGCTCAGGCCGTCTGTTTTTTCTTCTGCTGCTTCAGTCGCTCCTCGCGGGAGACGATGGGTTCGTAGTCCTTGCCTGGCTTCGCATCATCTTTGCCGAGCGGCCCCATCGGGTCATAGAAGCCCAGGTGCCAGCCGCGCGCATCGTATAAACTCGCCTTCATCGCCATATCGACGAAGAAAGAGACAAAGACGGTCATCAGGAGAAGCGAGAAGACGGTAAAGGCCCCGGCCTCGATGAAGGGAACAGCCGTCAAGAGAAATGTGATATAGGTCAGCGGCAGAGCAATAATGAGGCTAATTGCCCACGCGGTTGCTTGTTTGACACTCATACGCTCGAAAATTCTCCTTTTAAGGAAGCGGCGGAGGGGTGAGATCAACCTGCCAGTAGAGGTAGCCTGCCACCAGCATCAAGCCGAGCACGATGCTCAGGGCGTAGCTGCGCACAAAACCGGTCTGGAGCCGCCCCAGCAGCCCTGCCAGCAGCCCAAAGAGCGCCCCAACGCCATTCACCGCCCCATCGATGATGAGCCGATCTACAAAGCGGGCGCTCCAGGTCGCAAGCCAGTTATAGAAGCGAACAAAAGTATTCTGATACGTCTCATCCACATACCACTTGTTCAGCGACCCTCTGTACAGCGGGGCCAGGCTCTGCGAAATCTGCGCTGGGTCGATGACGCGGCTGACATACATCAGATAGGCCAGGCCAATCCCCAGCAGGGCAATCACCGACGAGAGACCCAGGGAAAGGGCCGTCGAGATCGCCCCGGCCCCCAACTCCTGGTGCTCAAGACGAATAACACCCGCCAGCCAGTGATGGAAGATACCAGCCTCCAGGGGATAGCCAAAGACGAGCCCAGCAAGTACCGCAAACAGCGCCAGCACCCCGAGCGGCACCGTCATCACCGCCGGGCTCTCCGAGGCGTGGCGCGCGGCGTCCGTACGGGGCGCACCCATGAAAATCATGAAGAACTGGCGGAAGGAGTAGAAAGCCGTCATGAAAGCGGTCACCAGGCCAATGGCGTAGAGCGCATTGGCCGAGGTCATCGGGTCCTTCAGGGTCGCCCCCGCGTGCTGGGTCAGCGTCAGAATCTCGTCCTTCGAGAAGAAGCCGGA
>JACCSL010000846.1 GCA_013812995.1 Ardenticatenales bacterium
GCTCATGCTCACGCCTGCCAACTTCCTGCTGCTGGACGAGCCCACGAACAACCTGGACATCCCCAGCGCGGAGGTTCTGGAGCAGGTCATCGACGGGTACGGAGGCACCGTCTTCGTCATCTCCCACGACCGCTACCTGCTCGACAGCGTTGCCACGCGCATCGTGGAGTTAAAAGCTGGCGAACTGACATCCTATCCCGGCAACTGGACCGCGTACGTCGAGGAAAAGAAGCGCCTCGGCGAGGAGGTGTGAGGAACAGAAAGGCAAAAGGCAAAAGGCACCAAGTCGGCCCCTAAAAGGGGAAAGTAACGGCAGGAGTGGCAACAACCGATATGACGGCAGGTCGTTGCCTATCTTGTGCCGTTTTACGTTTTACGTTTTACGTTTTCCACCCTACGATACCCTTCCGCCCACACAGAAAGGTTTCTTCCATGCCCCTCATTGGTGCTCATTGCTCGACCGCTGGCGGTCTCTGGACAGCCTTTGACCGGGGCGAGCAGCTCGGCTGCGAGGCCATCCAACTCTTCACCAAATCGAACCGCCGCTGGCAGGCTCCCGCCCTGAAGGAAGAGGAGATTGCCCGCTTCCGACAGCGCGCGGCCGAAACGGCTCTGCCCGTGGTGGCCCACGCCAGCTATCTCATCAACCTCGCCTCACCCGACGACGGCATCTGGCACAAGTCGCTAGCCGGGTACTTCGATGAGATGGACCGCTGCCGCGCGCTTGGCATTCCCTACCTGGTGATGCACCCTGGTGCCCACACGGGCAGCGGCTACGAGGCGGGCATCGCTCGTGTGGCCGATGCCATCAACCGGGAGCACGCGCGCGGCGATGACTCCACCATGCTGCTGCTGGAAATCACGGCGGGCACGGGGACCAGCCTGGGCTTCGAGCTGGAGCACTTTGCTGACATTCTGGTGCAGTTGAGCGAGCCGGATCGGATCGGCATCTGCTTCGATACGTGTCATGCCCTTGGTGCGGGGTGGGAGATAAACACGCGCCAGGGGTACGAGGCCGTCATGAAGGCGTTTGATGAGCGGGTCGGACTGCATCGCATCCGCTGCTTTCACCTGAACGACTCGCAGCACGTTCTGGGCTCGCGCCGCGACCGCCACACGCATCTGGGGCGGGGGCACTGCACTCTGGAGACCTTTCGCCACATTCTGAATGACCCCCGCTTTGCAGGATTGCCCATGCTGCTGGAGACGCCAAAGAACGATGACATGGCCCAGGATGTCGTGAATTTGAAGGTTCTGCGGGCGCTGCTGGACGGCTGCGCAGAGCCTGTGACGTTGGAAACCCTCGACTCGTTCTGGGAGGGAGTTGACCCGATTGATGGAAAAGACGAATAGCCACCAGAAAGCAGAGAGCCACCATGCGCTTGCTCCCGTCTGACTCTTTTACCATTGAGACCACTGCGACCATACCCCAACTCATGGAGGCTCTTCAGGAGCACGTCGAACCAAAAAAAATCCTTCGATGGGGCTGGTCGGCTCACAAGTTGTTCGAGGGGCAGGTAACGGAGCAGGGGTTTAACATTTCCCGCATCATCCATTACCGAAACTCCTTCAAACCCAACATCAGGGGCAGCTTTGAGGCATACGCATCGAGTGGCAATCTCTTTGAGGCAGGGGTGACGGGGACCAACATTAAGATAGAGCAGAAACTTTCCTCATTTGTGCTTCTCTTCCTGGTGGTCTGGGTGGGCTTTATGCTGCAATTTTTCTTCTTTGTCTTGCCTGGACTGATAGTAGCGCCCGGTGGTCTGATCGAGGGGCTGACCGAGGTTGGCCCTTTCCTGTTGGGACCCTTCGGGATGCTACTCTTTGCTTTTCTGATAGTCACGCTCGCGTTCTGGTTCGAGGCGCGCAAGAGTCGGGCGGCGCTGGAAGAGATATTTGGCCCTTACAGCAGAAAGACCCCTGGTCCCTGAGATGAAGTTTTTCTCGTGGCGGCGCTTGGTCCGCGTGCTCCTGTTGCTCTTCCTGCTCTGGATTTTTACCCTGATGGGGAGCATCTTCCGCTACGCCTCTGCCAGCGACCCGCTCCCGGCGGACGCAGCGGTGGTGCTGGGCGCGGCGGCCTTTGGGGAGCGCCCCTCGCCCGTTTTCGAGGAGCGCATCAAGCACGCGATTTCTCTCTACGAGACGGGGCAGGTGCAGGCGCTGATCTTCACCGGCGGGGTGGGCAGGAGGGATTCCCTGTCAGAATCCGAGGTGGCGCGGCTGTATGCCATCCGGCGCGGCGTGGCCGAGGAGGATATCTACTACGAGCGTGTCTCAGAAAACACCTTCGAGAATCTGCGCGAGGCGAGGGAGCTCATTGAGGTGCAGGGATTCGGGCGCGTGCTGGTGGTCAGCGACCCGTACCACATGCGGCGCGCGATGGCGCTCGCCGAGGAGTTGGGCATGAATGCGTATCCCTCCCCGACACCGACGAGCCGCTACCGTAGCACCCGCGCTCAGACCTTTTTCCTGCTACGTGAGACCTACTTCTACGCGACCTACCTCCTCGCCAAACCATTCACAACCCGCACCGAAACAGGCCTGCAATAAGTCAAGTCGCCGGACAATCTTGCCTGAAGGAATAAAGCTTGCTACCATTGCTAACGAGCGTTAGTTTGGATAAGGGGAATGCGGTGGAGAGCGAGCGGAAACGCCAGATATTAGATGCAGCCGAGCGGCTCTTTTCAGAGCGCGGCTATCATGGAGCCTCCATGCGCGACCTGGCACGCGAGTTGGACCTCAAGGGCGGGTCGCTTTACTCCCACATCGACGGCAAGGAAGAGCTCCTCTGGCGCGTGCTGGAGCGTGCGGCGGATGAGTTTCTCGGAACATTGCAACCCATCGTGGCGTCCCCTGGCAGTGCGGACATCCGGCTACGTGCCGCGATTCACGCCCACATTCGTGTCATCACCCGCAACCTGGACGCCTCAACGGTCTACTTTCATGAATGGAAATTTCTGGCCGAGCCGAGGCGCAGCGCTTTTCTGGAGCGCCGCGACCACTACGAGCAGCTTCTGCGGAGTCTCGTCGCGGAGGCGGTGAGTAGCGGGGACTTTTACGAGGTAGAGCCCAAGTGGGCCACGCTGCTGATTCTCTCCGCGTCCAACTGGCTCTATCAGTGGTATCGCACCGACGGAGCCCTCGCGCCCGACGAGATCGCCGAGCGTTTTATCGAGATGATTTTTCAAGGAATGCAGCGCCCCGAAGCGTTGCTCATAGAGGAGTAAAGGAGCCCCCATGACCCAGATGATGAATGACGTTCCCGAACACCCCGAGTACGCGGCGCGGCTGATAGAGTTCGAGGCACGCATCGACCGGGGCGAGAAGATCGAGCCGGACGATTGGATGCCTGCCAAGTTCCGGCTCCAGATGATTCGCCTGATTCAGCAGCACGCCAACTCCGAGCTTATCGGCGCGCTGCCCGAGGGAACCTGGATTCCCTACGCGCCGAACCTCAGGCGCAAGATGGCGCTGACGGCCAAGGTACAGGACGAGGTGGGCCACGCCCAGCTTCTCTACCGCGCCGCCGAGACATTGGGCAAGCCGCGCGAGGAGATGATCGAGGAACTCATCAACGGCAAGTCGAAGTGGAGCAATGTGTTTGCCTACCCGGCAGAGACCTGGTCGGACATTGCCATCATTGCCTGGCTGATCGACGCGGCGGCCATTGTCAACCAGACCATCATGGCCAACGGCTCCTACGGTCCCTACAGTCGCGCCCTCAAGCGCATCTGCTACGAGGAATCCTTCCACATGAAGCATGGCGAGGACATGATCATCACGCTGATGGAGGGCACAGAGGCGCAGCGCGCACAGGTGCAGGACGCGCTCAACCGCTGGTACTGGCCAATCATCATGTTCTTCGGGCCACACGACAAAGAATCGGTCCATACGGAGCAGCTCAAGCGCTGGGGCGTCAAGCCAAAGACGAACGATGAGCAGCGCCAGGAATTTTTAGGCAAATACATGCCGCGCATCTACGAGCTGGGGCTCACGGTTCCGGACCCCGACATGCACTATGACCTGGAGAAGGACGAGTGGGTTCACGGCGAGGCTCCCTGGCAGGAGTTCTACGATGTCATCAATGGAAAGGGACCGATGAGCGAGGAGCGACTGGCGACTCGGCGCATGGCCTATGACGAGGGCAAATGGGTGCGCGAGGCCCTTGCCATGATGGAGCGCCTGCCTCATGTCGTCGCTTCCTAAATCATTCTTGAGTCCAGCAGAATACCTGGCTTTCGAGCGTCAGGCTGGGAACAAGCATGAATATTATGCGGGCGAGATTTTCGCGATGGTGGGGGCAAGTCGGGAGCATACCCTGATTGTCTCCGCTCTAATTCGCCTGCTTGGAAACCAATTGCTGGAGCGTCCATGCAATGTTTACCCCAGCGACATGCGCGTGAAGGTGGACAAAAAGGGGAAGTATACCTACCCCGATGTCATGGTGGCCTGTGGCGAGGAACATTTCGATGACGAGGAGAACGATACGCTTCTCAACCCGGTTATTGTCATTGAGGTCTTATCAGAGTCTACGGAAGCGTACGACCGGGGAAAGAAATTCGAGCATTACCAGTACATCACTACTCTAACCGATTACCTGTTGGTATGTCAGTACCCCTACCGCATCGAGCATTACGTGCGGCAGAGCGATAACCAATGGCTTTACCAGGAGTTTCACGAGGCCGAGAACATGGTAGAAATAGCCAGCATCGGTTGCGTCTTATCTCTGGCCGATGTGTATGCCAAGGTGAATAAACCCCACGAAGGATTTTAGACCATGAGAGAAGCACGTTGGACCTTTAATCCCTACCATCAGCGGCTAGATGAGGCGATGACAAGACACGCGGACCCCTCCACGGCGGACACGGAGGGGAGCGTGTGGGAAGTGTTTCAGATGCAGCGGCGCGGCGATGCCTTCGAGCACGTCGGCGCGGTCCATGCCGGGGACGCGGAGATGGCGCTGCTGATGGCAAAGGAGCAGTACGCCCGGCGCGGGCGCTGCGTTCAGCTCTGGGTGGTGCCCAGCACCGCCATTGTCGCCACGCCGATTGCCGACGCGGACATCTTTGAGCACGCGACGGACAAGAGCTACCGCGAGGCGTTCGGCTACAAACTGGCGGCCCGCAAGCGCAAGCTGGCCGAAGAAGCCAGTCAGGAGGAGAGCTAACATCTATGGAACCTCTCAAAATGCTACTGTTCGCCCTGGCGGACGATGAACTACTCATGGGCCACCGCGCCTCGGAATGGACCGGGCTTGGCCCCATCCTGGAGGCAGACCTGGCGCTGTCATCTATCGCGCAGGACGAGATGGGCCATGCGCTGCTCTTCTACGACCTGCTCGGGGCGCTGGGCGAAACCGAGCCCGATTCCCTGGCCTTCGGGCGCAGCCCGGCAGAGTTCTACAACGCGATTCTCTGCGAGCTGCCGCGCGGGGACTGGGGCGAGACACTGATGCGCCACTTCCTCTACGATCTGGCCGAGCAGGTACGCCTGGAAGCCCTCGCCGCGTCGAGCTATGCCCCGCTCGCGGCAGTGGCGACGAAGCTGCGCTCCGAAGAGAAGTATCACATGCTGCACGGCTCCACCTGGCTCAAGCGGCTGGGGCAGGGCACCGAGGAAAGCCACCGACGCCTCCAGAGCTCGTTGGATCAGCTTCTACCCTACGCCGTCGGGCTCTGGGAAACCATTCCTGGCGAGGCAGCATTGGTCGCACAGGGCATCATGCCCCCGAGCAACACTCTGCGCGATCAGTGGTATGCCACGCTGACCTCAGTGCTCACGTCCACCTTTGCCCTTCCAGCGCTAAGTGACATTGCCCCTGTCGAGGGCGGGCGGCGCGGCGAGCACAGCGAGCACCTCGTGTCCCTGTTGGACGCGATGCAGTTACTGCATCGCGAGTTCCCCGGCGCGAAGTGGTGAGGAGCGGAAAGGCACCAAGTAGGCCCCTAAAAGGGAAAGTAACGGCACGGATTAAAGGCCAACGGCACAGATCAATGTAGGGGCGATAGCATTCGCGGTAAAAAAACATGGAATTGGTGGAGAGTGGCGCGAATGCTTCCCCGATCTTACAAACAGGACGCGTAACGGCAAACGATTTGTAGGGGCACGTTTCAAACGTGCCCGGCCGTACAAGAGAGATAGGGCAAAAATGGTAAGCGAGCAGCAGGTGTGGGAAGCGTTGGAAGGTGTGGCGGACCCGGAAATTCCGGTGGTGAGCGTGGTGGACCTGGGTATCGTGCAGGAGATCGAGGTGAGTGAGCGTGGTGTGCGGGTAGCAATCACCCCAACCTTCGCGGGCTGCCCCGCCCTTTACCTGATGAAAGAAGAAATCCGGCAGGCGGTGGAAGCGCTTGGTGTCGCCTGCGAGGATGTCACCGTCGAGGTGAAGCTCTCGCCGCCCTGGAGCAGCGAGCGCATCTCAGAGAAGGGACGCCGCAGTCTCGCGGAGATCGGCCTTGCGCCGCCGGAGCGCGTCCCCGCGCAGGGTGGACTCATCGCGCTTGATACCATCACCCTGGCCGATGGCATCGCCTGCCCGTTCTGCAACTCCCACGAGACCCACCTGGAGAGTGCCTTCGGCCCGACCATGTGCCGCTCGCTCTACTACTGCAATAGCTGCAAGCAACCCTTCGAGAAGTTCAAGGCGCTGTAGCCGGGTTATTTGTCTTCGCCACCCTGATGGGATGGATGCCTAGATGGCCAGGAATGTACTTGGCTGCTCAGAAGTTCCCGGCTCACTTTGCTCCAATGGGTCCTCCCCCTATAATCCGCTCTGTTTGTCCAAAGGAGGAGCCATTTTATCATGTTTCGAGGGAAAGTTGAGGCCGTGGTCGTGCTCTTGTTGGTGCTGATGGCGCTGGGGGCCTGTACGCCTGAGCCGCTCATCACCACCGGGCCTGATCCGCGTGCAACGGGAACCAGAACCCCCAAACCCACCTTTACGACTGTTGCTCTGCTTCCGTCCGTTCCGCCCACTAGCCCCACCGCGACAGCGACCAGAACCCGCACCCCTTCGCCCACCCCTGATGACACTCCCACGCCCGAGGAGGATGCTCCTACGCCCGAGGAGGAAAGCACCGAGGTGCCAACGCCGCTCGGCGCTGGCCTGGGAACGCCCACGCGCTCCCCAACGCCCAGAGCAACGAGCACGGCCCAGCCGCCCACCGTCGAGCCCTCCGCGACAAGGGCGCCGCCCACCAATACGCCTCCCCCGACCTTCACGCTCTCCCCGCCCACGGAGACACCGAGCCCCACCTTGCCGCCTGCCACGTCGACGCCCAGCCAGCCCTTTATGGGCACCTTCGTGGCATGGGAACCGAACTGCGCGGGCACGCAGATCAAGGGCCGGGTAACGGATGGCGCAGGAAATCCCCTCGGTGGTGTGCCCGTGCGCGTCCTGATCTTCAACCAGCAATTTGGTGGCCCGCCCGTCACCAATGGGGCCGGGGAATATGAACTCAACCGCTTCGGCACCTCCGACTCGATGACCCCCACAGACTATTCCGTTGCCGTCGTGGATGGCTCAACGGGCGCGGTGCTTTCCAATGTCATCAACGTCTCAACCGATAGCAACAATTGCAGCCCCGGCGGCAACGGCCACCAGATCGCCATCATCAACTTTGTCAGGAATTGAGACCGTGAAACGTAAAACGTAAAAAGCCGTCTTACGTTTTACGTTTCACGTTTCACACCCATGTCATCACATTCTGGCCCTCACCGCTTTCTACCCTGGCTCTCCGCGCTGCTCTTGCTGGCTTTGGGGCTGCGCCTGCTGGCGCTGGAGGTGCAGCCTCTCTGGTGGGATGAGGGCTATTCGCTCTACTTTGCCACGGAAACCCCTGCGCGGCTGCTGGACCTCACCTCGCTCGACATTCATCCCCCGCTCTACTACCTGCTGCTCCAGGGCTGGATGGCGCTGCTGGGCATTGGGGCCATCCAGGCGCGGCTGCTGAGCGTTTTCCTGGGGGTTCTGGCGCTGCCCCTGGCGTGGCAGGTGGCGCGCTGCTTCGTTGGGAAACGGGCTGCAGGGGCCACGGTGCTGCTACTGGCACTCTCGCCCTTCCATATCTACTACTCGCAGGAAGTGCGGATGTATGCGCTGGTGGCCCTGCTGGCGCTCCTTGCAGTGGCGGCCTGGCAGCGCCGCGCGTGGGCGATGCTTGGGCTGGCGCTGCTCGCCGGGCTGCTCACGCACTACTATTTTGCGCTGCTGGCCCTGGCCCTGGCGCTGCTCATCGCGCGGGACTTTCAGCGCGGGCGCTACGCGCGGCGCGGTCCGCTCATGGCCCTGGCCATCGCGGTGGTGGGCTACCTGCCGTGGGTGCTCTATGCCGCGCCGCGCCTGCTAACCTATGTGAGCGGCAAGCTTGTCATCGAGTCGGACGAGCCGATGACGCCGCTCAGCTTTCTGCCCCGCCACCTCGCCGCATGGAGCATTGGCCATCTTTCACCGGACGCGGGCTGGCTGTCCTGGGCGGCCCTGCTGTCGGTGGCGCTGCTGCTCTTCGCCCTCTCCCGCCGCCAGCGTTTCCCGCTACCCCTGCTGCTTCTCTGGGCAGTCCCAACCGTCTCTGTGTTTTTCATCGGCCTGCGAGCCCCGTTCGTGGACCCCCGCATCGAGCGGCAGCTTCTCTTTGTGCTACCCTTCTTTTTGATGCTCGTCAGCCAGGGTCTCTCGATGGTGTGGGAGCGCTGGCCGCGTGTTGGGTTGCCATCTTTGCTGCTGCTCCTCGGGTTCAGCCTGTGTTCTCTGGGGGATTTTTACACGGTTCCGCGTTACCCCGGCGAAGATTACCGCCCGGTGCTGGCTCGGGTGGGGGCAGAGCAGGGGCCGGGCGATGGTTGGCTCGCGCTTTACCCCTGGCAGATTGGCTACCTGCGCGCCTACCTGCCCGCCCGACACCCGACACCGCTGGAAGTTCCCCGGACCTGGGCCGAGGATCACGGGGCGATGACAGGGGCGCTTGCCACGCTCTGGGCGGAGCATCCGCGCCTCTGGTTCCCCGCCTACCAGGTCAAGGGGCGACTGTTTGAGGAAGAATTGTCCCAGGCGCTGACCGCCACCGGCGCGGGTGCCTGGAACGAGTGGGAGGGCAACACGCGCCTCTATCTCTTTGGGCGCGCCCCACAGATGCCGCCGCTTCAGCCCGTTGGAACGGTCGAGCAGGTTGGCGAGATGCGCGCCGCGCTTGGCGGGACACAGAGCCCCTCTGGCATTGGGATCCTACCCGTCTTTTTCGAGGCGGCTGAGGCGGCTACGGGAATCGGGGTCAGCCTCCAACTGGTGGGGCGTGGAAGCGTGTGGGGCGAGTGGGATGGCCCGCTCGAAGCGGGCATCGGGCGCGCCGGGCTGCCTGTGGACCCCGGCACGCCCCCCGGTGACTACACCGTTCACCTGACTCTCTACCGCGAAGAAACGGGGCAGCCTCTGGAGCGCTTCGAGAATGGCGAGCGGCGCACTCCGGCGGCATCGCTGGGCACTCTGACGGTCACTCACCCGGCTGGTACCCTGTCGGGCAGCGCACTCCAGCGGCGCGCGGAGCAGTCGCAAGACGAGATACTCGGAGAAACCATCCATTTCCTGGGGGCGACGGTCCCGCAGGGCGAGTGGCATCAGGGCGACAGCGTACCCCTCACGCTCTTCTGGCAACCGCAGGAAGCACCCGGCGCGGAATTGCACGTTTTCATTCAGGCCATCGATTCTGAGGGAGCGGTACGAGCAGCGCGGGATATTCCCCCGGTGGAGGGCACCTTTCCGACCTCGCAGTGGCAGGCGGGCGATCTCGTGCGCGACCCACACCCCCTCACGCTGCCGCCAGATATGCCACCGGGCACCTATCGCCTTGTGGCGGGGCTCTATGAGCCCGCAACGGGCACTCGCCTCCTGACCTCTGCTGGGCGGGACGTGCTGGAATTAGGCACCTTGCAGGTGTACGAGCGGCCCCGGCAGTTATCCGAACCCACTATTGGCGTAGCAAACAACGTTCATTTTGGCGAGCGGGTTGTACTGGCAAGGGTCGCAATAGCCGATACACTTAGCCCTGGCACGCCGCTGGAGGTGACTCTTGTCTGGCGTTCCACCCAGACAGGCGGCACCCCCCTGCGCGTGTTTGTACAGTTGTACTACCAGGAAACTCAACTCGTAGTCAGCGACCACCTGCTCTATCCGCCTGCCACGGCCTGGATTGATGGAGAATGGATCGTGGACGAGCACACCCTTTTGCTCCCCGCTGAGTTGGAGGCGGGCGAGTATCGCCTTATCGTGGGTCTCTATGACCCTGCCACGGGGAGCCGCCTTGCTACACCCAAGGGAGAGTGGTCAACTATTGGGAGCTGGAATTTAGAGTGAAAGCAAGAAAATCAAGACCATGACACCCTTGGTGCTGGCAGGGAATGCAAGGCTTTCAGATAAATCCAAAATAGGTTAAAAAACCTCTTGCTTTTTTACCTACTTTCCGTAACTATAGTGCCATCCGTTTTCCGCCTAGCCTCTCAACACTATAGCATCGACCAAGAAGGACTGAGACCGGAATCTATGGAAAGTCTGAATCAGGCGCTGACCCGAATCAAGATCGCGACGGATGATGAGGAGTTGCAGAAAGCGCGGGAATTAGCCAGCGCCCTCTGTGATGCATGGCCCAACCGGGCCGAGGGATGGCTGTGGCGCGCGTGGCTATCGGAGGATCCCGAGGAGGCGCTGCACTTTGCGCGCTGGGCCGCTCAGCTTTCACCAAGCCTTGTGACTCAGCAGGCCGTTCAATGGGCCGAGGCACGACTCCGGGCACGGGTGGATTTCCACCAGATGAGTTCCATGAGCGCGGAGTTGGATTTTCGGCAGGCGCGGCCGAAGCCCGCCGCGCCTAAAGCACGTTCCGCCGGCTCGCGTGTCTGGCAGCGTGTGATGGGAGCGGTGATGGGGATGGTTCTCCTCCTGCTCGGCTTTCAGGTAGGGTTCAGTCTCGCCTATCAGCGTGTCCCCTGGGAGTTCTGGTTTGTGGATTTGCTCATGGCCGGTCCAACCCCCACGGCAGAGGAGCCGCCCGCCAGTGCCTATCTCATCTATCCGACTCTAGTACCCACGGTTTCCTCAGGCTCCCTAATCAATGCCTCATTTCAACCAGAACAGCCGGAAGCTGCCACGATACCGACCCTGCTCCCCGGCCCCCTCGTATCCCCTGAAGTGTCGAGCGCCGTGGGGGAGGTATCTCATCTCTGGACGCAGGCCCTGACCCCACAGCCTCCCATCAATAATCTATCGGAGGAAGACATCGCGGGCGGCATCCCGACATTGGTTCCCACCGCCGCCGCGCGAATCCCCGCCCCCATCCTGGCAACGCCAGTACCGGCTCAGGTCGTCCCCACCTCGGCCCCGACGGGCGCGCTCTGGCCGGCGCGCTCCGAGCCGGTGATCTACGCGGTGAAGGGCGGGGATACGCTTGAGAAAATCGCAGCCTCATTCGGCTTACAGGAAACGAGCCTGATCTGGGCAAACCCGGAACTCGAGCGCAACCCGGAACTGCTGACGATCAAGCAGGAGTTGGTGATCCCGGCCCTGGATGGGGTACTTCACATCACCCGCGAGGGCGAAACCGTCGAGAGCATTGCTGCGGCCTACGCGGTGGACCCGGCCATCGTCTACTGGTTCCCTGGTAACTACCTGCCGGACGGCGCGGCCAGCCCGCCCATCCCCGGGCAGCGCCTCATGGTCCCAGGGGGCCAAAAGCCCTACGAGCCTCCGCCCCCCGATGTGTCGCCACCCACGCCCAAGAATGGGCAGGCAAGCTACTTTGGTTGGCCCGCCGGGGGCTATCTCACTCAGACCTTCTCGGCCCACCACGGGGCGATTGACATTGCCGCGCCGATGAACACGCCGATCTTTGCCGCGCAGAGCGGCGAGGTGGTCTTCTCCGGCTGGGACAATCGTGGCTATGGCTATGCCATCGTCATCGACCATCACAATGGCTGGTTCACCCGCTACGCCCACCTCTCCGGGATGTATTCCGACGTGGGCGATTGGGTACAGCGTGGGGACGTCATTGCGCTGATGGGCTCGACGGGTCGCTCAACGGGTCCCCACGTTCATTTCGAGATTATTACCAGCGGCTATCGCTACAACCCGCTGGATTACCTGCCGCGCTGATCACATTTCTTCGCGATAGGTGAGGTTATTTCGTTTACGGGCATCCAGGACGGCGCGGCGGAGAATCTCATGAACCTCCTGGACATCCCTGACGTCACGCAGAAGGGAGGTGGGATGGGTGGGGTCGTGGCTCCGGATATAAATGTCACCGATATTCAGCAACCGCTCAGCCAGGGTCTGGCTCTGGTCGATATGCTGGATGCGTACCAACTCGATATCTTCCCGTTCCTTGCCCAGAATCCCCTCTACAATCCGCACGCGCTCCGTGGTGATCTGGTACTTGACGCCTAGTGAGAGGAAGGGATTTCCTTCCCATAGCACGGGCTCCTCATGGGGCGGGTTTTGTCCTTCCTCTCCCTCTGTGGGCGCGAGAGGGGTTGCGGGGATTGTACTACTCTCCGGCGCGGCGGGCACCTGCGCCTCGACTTTTGCCTGCGTTTCCTCCATAAACGTTCCCATCTCGGCCAGCATGTGCTCGGTGATACTATTCACCAGACTATCCATTGCCTCCTGCGGCAGGGTGGAGGTGTCCACGCCACTCTGCGCCACGGCCTGCCAGATTCGGGCTTTGACTCGGGCTTGTATCTCAAGAACAGACATTGTCGGCTCCTCTCGATAGACAGGTTGTTTGACCCAGCGATTGTAGCGCCAAAAGAGCGTTGGAACGAAAGAGCGTTGG
>JACCSL010000856.1 GCA_013812995.1 Ardenticatenales bacterium
GGATACGCCGCGCCACGAGAGCAGCAAAGCCTGTCTGCGCTAGCCCCTCGCTGAGGACGAAGACCGACCCAAGTACGATCACGGCACTGTTGCTAAACGCGCCAAACGCCGTGTCGGTGTCGATGAACCCTGTCAGAAGCAGGAGGGACAGAACACCCATCGCCACCACATCGGGTCGCACCTTCTCCGTGGCAAACAAAATCGCCGCACCAATAAGCAACGCGAAGACAAAGGCAATCTCTGGGGTCATGTAGCAGCCCGATCCAGGTTGTGAAATGTGATTGAGTAAACGTAATGCGTAAAACGTGAAACGTAAAACGGAATGACCGGAGCAGAAAAAGCACGTTCCATGCCCCACATTATGTCATACAAGGCTGGGGCTGAACCATTGTCGTTATTGTTGCCCTTTGCCTTTTGCCTGTCCGTCTGACCTGCCGTCCATCGAAAGGAATATCTATGCCGCAACCACCCTTCTCCCTCACTCATGTTTCCCGCCCCCCGTTGCAGCCCGGCGAGGGCAAGGCCCCAAGCGCGCTGCTCCTGCATGGCTTCGGCTCGAATGAGGAGGACCTGATGGGCCTTGCGCCCTTCATGGACCCGCGCCTGCATCTCCTCTCGGCACGCGCCCCCGTCGCGATGGGCGCGCGCATGTATGGCTGGTACATGATTCAGATGTTGTCCAGCGGAGAGTTCCACTTCAGCGAGGAGGAAGCACGGCATAGCCTGCGTCTGATCCATGCCTTCATCGACGAGGCTATGGCCCACTACGATCTAGACCCAACGCGGCTCTTCCTGGTGGGCTTCTCCCAGGGAGCGATTCAGAGCAGTGCCACGCTGCTTATGGCCCCGGAGAAAGTCGCGGGCATTGCGGCGATGAGCGGGCGCTGGCCGGAGCCCGCCGAGCGTGAGCGCGCCCCGGACGCGCAGCTGGTAGCCAAGCCCGTGCTCGTGGTGCATGGCCTCTACGATGACGTGATTCCCATCCGCTATGCTCACACCGTCAAGGAGAAATTCGAGGCGCTGCCCGTCACGTTCACCTACCAGGAATTCCCGATGGGGCACACCGTCAGCCTGGAGAGCGCCACGCTGCTCAACCAGTGGCTGGCGGCGCGGCTGGACGAGCTGGAGTAATCATAGCCCATAGTCGAAGACGATGGGCGGGTTGGTGGCGGTATACTTGAACGTGCAACTGCTGGCGTTGATGAACGTCGTATGCTCATTGCGAGTCACGCCGTACGCCTCATGGATGTGCCCAAAGAGATGATAGCGCGGGCGAAGGCGCTGCACGGCCTCCAGGAGGTCCGCGCAGCCCACCACCTCGTTGAGCGTGGTTCTATCGCCATGCCCCAGCGGCGGGCCGTGGGTGATCAGGATGTCTGTGTCAGGCGGAATGAGCGCCCACTTGCGGCGGAGCGGCTCGCCGCGCGCCAGGTTGAAGGCCCAATCGTGAAACCAGGGCTGCCAGGGACTGCCATAAATTTTGATTCCCTCCAACGTGACGGATTCATCCTCAAGATAGATCGCATTCGTGAGAAGCTGCCTGCACCGATTTGGTAGCCTCTCGAAGCAAAAATCATGGTTCCCGGCAATCACGACCTTGTGACGGTGGGGCAGTGTGCCCAGAAACGCGTTGAACTCGACTACATCGGCAATATCGCCCTGCCGCGTAATGTCGCCCGCGTGCAGCAGGATGTCCCCGTCCGGAATGGCAAGTTGCCCGTGGAGGCTGTGGGTGTCGCTGAGGGCGACGATTGTTAGGGTCATTCAATGTATTCCCTGGTAAAATTTCAGCTCTGGAATGGCTACCAAACAACTTGAACAAATCATGGTTTTGTTCGCGATGCCCGCCTGCCCCTAAAGGGAGCAGGCTACATTAGCAAAGCCCCCGCTGGGGGCTGGGCTGTTAGCCCCAAAGGGGCTTTGCTAATGTAGCGCGGTGGCTTCAGCCCCGCGCGGTCATGGCAAACGTAAGGGTCTGTGTTATTCTTCGAGACTACACCATCACATACAACCATTCCAGCTAATGAAAGACCATCGCACTATGGAGGAAACAGGCAAATCATCCGCAGGTTCTAAATAGCAAGGGTATGTAATAGGAGGCTAAGCATGAATCCCATTGAACAAATGTATTATGCATGCATAGGAACATTACTTATTATTGGCGCATTGTTCATAATATCTATAGGAAAGTCACTCTGGATGAGTATCCAATACATCGCGTATTGGATAAAAAACCCCAGATGGTGCCCAAAGTGCAAATCTCCTCGCATAAGAATACAAAGCAGAGAGGTTATAAGCACCACCACAGCTAAGGCAACCAGTATTTTAGACAAACGGCCAATATATAGGGATTCATATGAATATAGGTGGCAAACCACCATCAATCAACTAACGATATACAAAATATCTTTAATGTGCGGCAAATGCTCCCACAGATGGGTTGGAAAAGAACCTCAAAATCGCGAGATATTCAGACATCTTGGCGACTACACTACGGGTAATTATATTGAGCCTGCCGAATTAAAAAGTTACTCGAACTCCAGTCTTGATGACCCGCACTATAATAAACCCATTGAACTCAGCGAATTTCTACGAAATAAACAAGATGAATCCTACAGCTCCTCCTCAAATGCCATTGGTAGCCATTCAAATCAACATCCCTCTTCAACCGATAAAACATCGTCCCGAAATGCAGCAAATAGTGCCAAATCATACCTTAAAACGGAATCAACTTCACACAAAAAATGCGACGCAAAAACCCATCAATTCGTCAAATCTGAGATATGGTGGGTAGAGTCTCAAAGATATATAAGAGAAGAATGCAAATTATGTGGTGAAGTGAGAGAAAGGCCGTTTTTCGAATAGTTTCGTCCAACAAGAGCAAATCCGAAGAAAGGATACTACCATATGAAACTCAAGGAAATCATCGACGCCGCGCGTGGCCTGCACCCCGTAGCGCTGCTGCTGAAGAATGGCACGCTCGTCAATGTGCTTAGCGGAGAGATGTACCAGACGGACATCGCCATCCACGATGGGCGTGTCGTCGGGCTGGGCGAGGGCTATGAGGGTAAAGAAGAGGTGGACTGTGCAGGCAAATGGATCGCACCGGGCTTCATTGACGGGCACATGCACGTCGAGAGCACGCTGGTGACGGTGCCGGAGTTCGCGCGCGCCGCCATGCCGCATGGCACCGTTGCGGCAGTCTTCGACCCGCACGAGATCGCCAACGTGCATGGCATCGAGGGGATTCGCTACATTTTGGAGAGCCGCAAGGGTGTGCCGCTGAATGCCTTCATCATGGCTTCCTCCTGCGTGCCCGCGACGCACATGGAAACGGCGGGGGCCGCGCTGGAGGCCAGCGACCTGGCCCCGCTCTTCAACGAGGAGGGTGTCATCGGGCTGGCAGAGGTGATGAACTTCCCCGGTGTTGTCTATGGCGACCCCGGCGTGCTGGCAAAGTTGGAGGCGGCGCAGCGCGATGGCGTGGTTATTGATGGACACTGCCCCGGCCTCACCGGGCGCGACCTGAACGGCTACATCGCGGCGGGCGTGGGCAGCGACCATGAGTGTACCCGCGTGGAGGAGGCGCAGGAGAAGCTGCGCAAGGGAATGCGGCTGATGATCCGCGAGGCGAGCACCGCCGAGAACCTGGAAACCCTGCTACCTCTCGTGACGCCGGAGAATGCGCGCCGCTGCTGCTTCGTCACAGATGACCGCCACCCGGCGGACCTGCTCACGGAGGGCCATATCGACAACGCGGTGCGCAAGGCCATCGGCCTGGGCCTGGACCCCATGACTGCCTATCGTATGGCGTCGATCAATACCGCCGAGGCGTTCCGTCTGGACGACAAGGGGTTTGGGGCCATCGCTCCCGGCTGGCGCGCCGACCTGCTCGTGCTGAGCGACCTGAAGGCAGTAGAAATCGAGCGCGTCTATGTGGGCGGCCAGCTGGTGGCGCAGGCGGGCGAGGTCGTCGTGGAGCTGCCGCACGCGCGCTCGTCGCTTCCCCCCAGCGTTCATGTGGAACTCGACAAGCTGGATTTCACCATCCCGGCAGAGGGCAAGCGGGTCAAGGTCATCACCATTATCCCCGGCCAGATTGTGACGAAGCGCGCCACAGACGAGGTGACGATTGAGGGCGAGGCGGCCGTGGCCGACCCCACGCGCGACCTGCTCAAGATGGCGGTGGTGGAGCGGCATGGCAAGGGCGGCGGGACGGGCCTCGCCTTCGTGCGCGGCTTCGGACTCAAGGATGGGGCTATCGCGAGCAGTGTGGCGCACGACTCCCACAACATCGTCATCGCCGGGGCCAACGACGCGGACATGCGTTGCGCTGTCGAGGCCATTGCGGCGATGAACGGTGGGCTGGTCGTGGTTCTGAATGGCGAGGTACTCGCCTCGCTGGCGCTGCCCATCGCGGGGCTGATGAGCGACCGCCCGCTCCACGAGGTTCGTGACGCCGTCGACGCACTGCACGAGGCCTACCATCGGCTGGGCGGCGAACTCTCCGACCCCTTCATGGCGCTCTCGTTCCTGGCGCTCCCGGTCATCCCCACGCTCAAGCTCACCGACAAGGGGCTTGTGGACGTGGAACTCTTCCAGATCGTCAGCCTGTGGGAGTTAGACCCGGCATGACATCCTCCGCGATGGTACAGTAGTAGCCGTACTGGACGCGACATTCCAGGGGGGGGCTGGGCGGCAACTCGACGCCCTGGCGGCGCAGTGAGCGAACAACATGGCAGAGAGGTAGCCCCATCACATTCGCCGGGCAGCCCACCACCTGCGCGACGGGCGCAAACTCAATGTTCTGGATGCCATAAGCGGCGGCCTTGTCCATCGTCTCCCCGCTGGCGATGTAGGCGTCGATCTCCTCGTCGCTCATGTCGCGCATCGTGACCTTGGTATCGCAGAGGTCCGTCAGCGTCTTGCCCGTGGCCCCATCGCGGACAGAGACCCCCGTGAGCGCCCGGTGGCTCTGGCCGCGTAGCCGCTGGAGCATCTCCCGGGCGTGCGCCTCGTCGCGCGGCTTGCCCATGATTTCCCCCAGGTACACCACGATGGTATCCGCCGCAATCACAACGGCCTCCGGGTGATGCACGGCTCCCGCCTCGGCCTTCTCACGACTGAGGCGCTGAACATAGTCCGCCGGGGCCTCGCGGGGCTGCACGCTCTCGTCGGTGTCTGTTTTTTCGACCTCGAAGGGCAGCGCCAGCATCGCCAGGAGTTCCCGGCGACGAGGACTGGCGCTGGCCAGAACAATCTCCGTCATTTACTTTCCCCCTCTCCCTCCTGAAGCCAGCCTGCGCCCATCAAGGCTTCCCGCACCTGGCTGAGCAGGTGATCGGGGTCGAAGGGCTTGAGCATGGTTCGCACATTGAGGGTCGTGAGTTGCGCCTCCAGATCCTGCATAAGGCGCACGTTGGTGGTCATGAAAATCAGCGGCGTCTCCTTCAGGTCGCGGGCAAGGCGAATCTTCTGCACCAATTCCCAGCCGCGCATTTCTACATCGCTAAAGGGTTGATCGACCAGCACAAGATGGGGTTTCTGCTCTCGGATGGCGTCCACATGGTGGATGTCGGCGAGGGAGCGCAGGGCGCAGAAATATTTCCCCTCGCCAAACTCCTCAAGGAGTTCCCGAAACAACTCCAGCAACTCCTGGGACCCATTGATGATCATGATCGTGCAGGGCGGGGCGTCCTTGCTCATACAACTACCAACTTTCTATGGGGGCGGGAACGCGCGAGGCACCGAAGCGGTACGCTGCCTCGATACGCTCTTTGAGAGGAGGATGGCTGTGCAGAAACCAGACGACCCAGCGTGGCGGATCGACCTCCGCCAGGTTCTGGTTAGCGAGGCGCGTCATCACGCGGACGAGACTCTCGCCCTCTTCCATACTCTCCAGAGCATAGCGATCCGCCAGCCGCTCCCGCCAGCGGGAAAATCCATTGCTCAGGGGCATCGTGAGCAAGAAAAAGAGTGCCATCGCCAGCAGGAAAAGCGGAAACGCCCCGATATCCGCTATCGAGGCGAAGCCGAGGCGGGCCACGCCCCAACGTAGAAAGCCATCGGCCAGCCAGAGCCCTCCCAGCGTCAACAGGCTCTGCACAGCAATGAGTTTTGGCACATCCCCATGCACATGATGCCCCAATTCGTGCGCAAAGATGGCCTCGATCTCGTCGTGGGAAAAGTCCCGGTAGAGCGTATCGCCCAATGCGATGCGGCGCGTCTTCCCCAGCCCCATGACTAGCGCATTGGCGGCCTGGCTCTTGGCACTCAGGTGAATGGTGTAGATGCCCTCCACGTGCGTGCCCGCTTTCTCCCCCAATCGTTCCAGGCGGAGGCGGAGTGCCTCGTCTTCCAGGGGGCTTAACTTGTAGAAGAGCGGCAAAATCAAGATGGGAGCCAGTTGCCCCATGAGCACCGTGAAGAAAAGCAGGAACAACGCAGCGAGCAGCCACCACCAATCCGGCTGCCAGCGGAGTAGCACGTAGATGATCTCGCCCATCACGCCAGCCACCAGCGCCGTGAGCAGCGCCCCCTTCGTCTGATCAGTCGCCCACGACGCCAGGTTCTGGTTCGACATGCCATAGTGATGCGCCAGGCGAAAGCTGCCCAGATACCCGAAGGCTACGCTGAGGAGCGTATAGCCCAGGAAGAGCATTGCCCCGTAAAGCGCAACGGTGAGCCAGGGGGTGCCACTGCTGGTGCGCTCGCTCCACCCAGCCAGCCGGGCGGAGGTTCCACTGAACAGGAAGAGAAGAAGCAGGAAGAGAGTCGTCAGTGACTCCACGACCATCCAACGCCGGGACGCCGTGCTGTAGCGGCGCGCCTCCTCTTGCCGTACCTGATCCAACACGACTGTTTCGGTCATGCGATGCTTTCTAGCCTGGAAAGGGGATGGCTTAGGGGATAATCACTCGAATATCGCAGGGTGGAGGAAAATTGCCCGTCTCATCTACCACTGTCAGGCGCAGGGTCCAGATGCCTGAAGCAAGGCCGCTGGCCGCCCAGCTCGCCAAAAACCCATTCTGGACCGGCTGGCGAACGACATCGCCGATCACGGAAAATGAGCCGGGGCTGCCGCCCTGCCCAAATTCTACCTTGTAGAACTGGAAGCGGTCAATGTCTGCTGTCCCAACGATAGAAACATTGCCGCTCACGACCTGTCCATGCGACGGCGAAGTAAGTCGGACACCCGGTGTGGTGCAGCTCGCGGCGGGCACCGGGGGCGTGGTCGGCTCAGGGGGGCGCGTGGGGATGGGCGTCGCGGGAATAGAGGTAGCCGTGAACGTCGGCGGGAAAGTGGGAAAGCGTGTGGCAGTCGGTGCAAAGGTCGCCGTAGGAGCAAACGTGGCTGTGGCCGCGACAGTTGCGGTCGACTCCGGCGGGGCCGTGGGTGCTGGCGTCGCGGTTGCCTCTGGCGTCGCGGTTGGTTCTACAGAAGGCGTGAGTTCCGTAGAACTCGCTGTGGGAGCGGGGGGGGGCAGCTCAATGGTCGCTGTTACTTCCACCGTTGCTACAGGGGTCTCAGGCGGTGCGGCCCCAATGGCGGGCGAGGTGGGTGTGACCGTGGGAGGCTCCTCTACCACTACGCCTCCCTGCGGGCTCTCTGAGGTGGGCAGCAGGATGCGGTCAATGTAGAAGGTGGTGGCGAAAATAGCGAACAGAATGGTAAAGATAACCAGAGAGTCGCGCAGCATGGCGCTGGCCTCTTCCCGCTCGATGGGAAAGGGGTTATAGCGCCGGATACGATTGGCCTCCCGAGCACGAAAGAAGTAGAGCAGCATGCCCACAAGGCTGGCGGCATAGAAGCCATGCGGATAGGTATCGACGAAGAGCAGGGCGCTTTTCAGGAAATCTTCCATTGAATGAGGGCTCTCTCTGCCCCTGGAGGCCGTGCAACAGGAGGAGGGTGGGGTGAATTCAGGATGGTCCTACGGGGACTATCCGAGGAATAGCGCATTCTAGCTCGCCTAGGCGGGGCTGTCAAAGGAGTCTGTGAACTTTGCCACCAGCGAACAGCCAAAATCATCTTTTTAACACTAATCTAAAGTTTATTGAATTATGGGGTTGACAATGTTTAATAATTTTACTATATTATACATACAGTTCAATCTTATGGAGGACTACCTGAATGAATCGACTTCCCACATCCTGTCCGTTCTGTGAGGGCGAGTTGAGCGTCGAGAGTCTGCACTGCCGCCAGTGCGACACAACCATCACCGGGCATTTTTCGCCGGGCCCCCTTGGCGAGTTCGAGGAAGATCAGCTTCCCGTTCTGCGCCGCTTCGCCCGGCTCAATGCAGAGCAGCTTCGCTTTCTGGAAGCCTTCGTGCGCTGCGAGGGCAAGCTCAATCGTCTCCAGGAAGAGATTGGTCTCTCCTACCCCACGCTGCGCTCGCGGCTGGATGACCTGGTGCGGGATCTGGGCTTTACCCCGCGCGAGGAGGAGCAGAGCCAGGCCGTCGACCGACGCCAGGTGTTGGCTGACCTTCAATCCGGCAAGATCTCGGCCACGGAGGCGGCCCGCCTGCTACGGGAGTCCCGCCCCTAGCTGTCATACTCGATATCCCATTCGACCATTCAAACAAGGAGTCGTAGACGATGAAAGAAGAACGATTGCAGATTCTGCGCATGATTCAAGATGGCACCATAACGCCCGAGGATGGGGCCAAGTTGCTCGCGGCGCTGACCGAGGGGCGCGGCGGCATCCCGCCGGTGCCGCCGATGCCGCACATGCCGCCCGGCCCTGGTGCCCTGTTCAACCCCTTCCAGGAGACGCCAATCTCGAACCGCCGCTGGCTGCGCATCCGCGTGACGGACACCACCAACGAGCGTGTGCGCGTCAATGTGACCATCCCTATCGGTCTGCTGGATTGGGGGCTCAAGATGGCTCAGATGAGCGGTGTCAACCTCGCCGCGATTCGCGAGGCCATTCATGGCGGGGCCGAGGGCAAAATCCTGGAAGTGGACGAGAGTGAGTCCGGCGACCGTGTAGAAATCTTTGTGGAGTAAGGAAACTCATGACAACAATACTGAACAATCTGGAAGTGGCGGAGCGTGTTACCCTGGAACTCTCCGGTGGTGATGTGGTGGTAAAAGCAGCAGAGGGCGCCGCCCGACTCATCGGGAAAGCCAAAGTAGAGCAGCGCGAGGGCGAAACGGTGATCCGCGCAAAAGACGATGTGGTTCTCACCCTGCCTGGCCGCGTGACTCTCACCTTGCGGGGCCGCACCAATGACGTGGCGTTGAACGGCCTGGGGGAGGTGCTTCTGGCCAATGGCTGTGGCGGCGATCTGTCCGCGAGCCATATTCGCGTGCTGCGCTCGGAGGGAGAGCTGACCGGCGATGTCGCGCTGCGACAGATCAGCGAGGATGTGACGCTGGGGCAAATCTATGGGGACCTGGTTATCAGCCACGGCGCGGGGATCACCCTGGCGCAGGTTCACGGGGATATCACGCTGCGCCATGTGGGCAGCGTCCAACTCAATCAGGTGCATAGTGATCTTACCATCACGCAGGCGGCTTCCGTGCAGATAGCTATGGTCTCCGGCGATGTGCGCCTGGATGCCATTGCGGGGGCCATTGTCGTCCAGCAGGTTGACGGCGACCTTATCGTT
The DNA here is from genome assembly GCA_013812995.1 of Ardenticatenales bacterium. Classification (GTDB taxonomy): domain Bacteria; phylum Chloroflexota; class Anaerolineae; order Ardenticatenales; family Ardenticatenaceae; genus JACCSL01. Next base: position 9,621 of record JACCSL010000856.1, read on the forward strand.
CATCAGCCTGGTTCCTCGCTGGTGGCCCCTGCCGTGGCCGGGGATGTGCGCCTTGCGGGAACGCTGAAGGGCAACACGGAGTATCTCATCAAGGCCGATGGGGATGTCGAGCTACGGGTGGATGGCAACGCGCATTTCACCTTTCGCTCGGTGGATGGAGAGCTTCACCTGGGCGAGGGACTGGAGCAGGAGCAGGGCGAGGATGGCACCATCCACGTCTACATGGGGCAGCGCGAGGGTGCCGCGCAGGTCACCATCGAGGCAGGGGGGGATGTTTCCATCGACTTCCTTGAGCGCGAGCGCGAGCACCGACGCGGCCATCGCAAGCATTGGTCGGGCGACTTCCACTTCGAGGGTCCAGGGGTGCGCGTCCATGTGGACCCCGAGATTCGCCAGGCGATGGAGCAGGCGCGAGAAGAGGTCAAGCGCGCCCAATACGAGGTCAAAGAGGAGCTCAAGCGCGCCAAGCAGCACATCCGCGAGGAGATGAAGCACGCCTTCCGTGACGCCGATACGCATGGTATGGCCGGAGCCGCCATCGGCGAGATCATTCGCGGCAGCCTCGGCGAACTTCTGACGGCGCTGCGCCCCGCGCCGCCTGCACCCCAGGCCCCCGCGCGCCCATCCGCGCCGCCCGCGCCCACGCCGCCCTCCAGCGAGGAGATCAAGCTGATCCTCAGCATGGTCCAGGAGGGCAAGATCACCCCCGAAGAGGCCGAACAGCTCATCCGCGCAATGGAGTAATCGGTTAATTCAATAAAAAGCCGCTGCCAGTCGTTGTCAGCGGCTTTTTTATTTCTCTCGCTCAGCTCCCTAGGACAAACAAAAAGCAGCCCGCTTGGGGCGGGCCGCTCTCTGAGTTCCGCTGACAAAGGCCGCTGCTACGCTACGTTCCGCAGTAGGGGCAGATGTTCCAATCAAGCTTCATCATACGGGTACAGTTGGTGCAACGATTTTTCAGACGGGTGGAGCAGTTGGGGCAGAGCAAAAAATCGTCCTCCACCGACTCGTGGCAGGCCGGGCACACGTTGCGCTCCTCGATCTCTTGGAGCAGTGCCTCCTCCTCCAGCGAGCGCTCGTACTGCTCGGCCAGCGTCTCGCGGGGGCGCAGCAGCAGATAGAGCAGCATACCCGCAAAGGGCAGCAGGAGGACCAGCAGGAGCGCGAGAAGCACCGCAAAGATGTCGCGGGTGCGCGCCCGAATGTCACGGAACACCCAGATTGCCGTGCTCAACCAAAGCGCGAGCCCAAAGGCCCCTAAAAAGACGAGTGCCGCCCGGAGAGCGGTCCCTAGCTGTTCGACAATAGCGTCCATAACCAGCAGAATCCCTTGTAGTGCTTTTTTCTTGATGAGGATAATAGGCCCACCAGCGGGGGGGCAAACGGGCGGCAGTATATCACCGCTATCAGGCAATGTCATATTATCCCCCAACCCGCCGATGCTTTTGGTATCGCCCCCACGCTGCGTTATACTTCAACAATGCCATCGTCCCAGGAAAACCCCCGTTGAGCCGACCCACGCTAACCGAGGCCATCCTCCGCGATCTCTATGAGGGTCAGTAGCTCTCTGCCGCTGAAATTGCAGCGCCGTTTGGCTACACACGGCCAACGATCTACGCAAAGATGAAGCAATGGGGCATCCCAGTGGGGCCAAAATCGGAGGCAATGCGGCTCCGCAAATCTGGAGGCTCCCAACTGCGACCTCCAGATTTCAGAGGAGGAGCTGCGTCCTCTCTATGTGGGGTTGGGATGGATAACCGGTGACAGGATATGGAAAAAGTGCGCCTGAACATCGAAGAGCGAAACAGACGCTACCCAACAAGAGGTTGGACCGACAAATGACGGATACACCACAGTCAAAGATTCGAAATTTCTCGATTATTGCCCACGTCGATCATGGGAAAAGTACGCTGGCCGACCGCCTGCTATCGAAGACAGGCACCATCACTGCTCGCGACATGAAGGAACAGGTTCTCGATAATATGGACCTGGAGCGCGAGAAGGGCGTCACCATCAAGGCCAGCGCGGTACGCCTCAAATACACAGCTAATGACAACGAAACTTATCAATTAAATATGATTGACACCCCTGGACACATTGACTTCAGTGAGGAGGTCGAGCGCGCCCTTCAATCTTGTGAGGGAGTCATTCTGGTGGTGGATGCCGCTCAGGGGGTGCAGGCGCAAACGCTCGCCAATCTCTATCTTGCGGTGGAGCACAATCTCGAAATTATCCCCGTTCTTAACAAAATCGATCTGCCCAGCGCCCAGCCCGATCTGGTTGCCGAGGAGA
>JACCSL010000878.1 GCA_013812995.1 Ardenticatenales bacterium
ACTCCAGGCTTTGTAGAACGCCATAAAGTCCTTCGTGTCCAGGCGACTTTTCCGATCCTTGTAGTAGGCCGCGTTCATTTTGGGTGTGTAGGCGGCAATCTTGGCCTCCAGAAGCGCGAGATCCTGCTCGTCTTGCTCGGGCAGCTTCTCTCCCTTCTGCTTCGTTGCCAATGCCGCGTACTTGTCCACCATCTCCTGGAACTCGCTGAAATCGGTGAGCTGGGCCAGGAAATCGCTCTCGGGTAGGCTCTTGATGGTGATCAAGTCGCCCTTCTTGTTCGCGTTGACGTACCAGGGGGTGCCCAGTACCGATTTGCCCTTGAATTGCTTGCGTAGGGCCTCCGCAGAGAGGTTCTCCCCGTTCGAGAGTTGACTATAAATTTTCGGGGCAAGGCTCTCCAGCCGTTGCTTGTACTCTGCATCGAGTAGGCCAAAGACCTGCTTCAGGAAGTCGCTCTCCTGGCCGTAGAGCTTGCTCTTGACGGCCTGTTGGGCGGCCGCCTGCGCATCCAGCACAATCTGCACCACATCCGCCGCGTCCTGCTTGATCCGCCAGCGGTTCAGCGCCAGCTTGAGCTTGGTGGTCCAGTAGAGGGCGCGCAACTGTGCGCCCTCATGTGCCTTGCCCATCGCCTCTTCCTCGGTAAGCGTTTCACCCCTGCCCAGCATGGCACCGATGTCCTGCTCCTTGCCACCCAGCATGGCTTCGATCTCTTTAACGAACTTGGGACCTTTGCCGCTCACCAAGTCGAGGATACTCTCGCGTAGCTCGGCATTCTGCCAGACGGTCAACCGCTCATGCGGGCTCAGCAGGGCCAGTTGCTTTCGGATATCCTCGGGCTTTTTCTTCTTGCCCACGAGCTGGGTGAGACGGCGATAGTTGCTCTTTTGCCTCAGGTTACTGGCCCCCAGGATGCCGAAACGCAGGTTGTAGAGGATATCGCCTGCCTGCTTCGCGGAGGTTTTTTGATTCGATTCCGTGCTGAGGAAGGTTGTCTTCAAACCGGAGCGATCTGCCTTGATCGCCTCCATCAGCAGGGCCTCGGGTTCGTCTTGGAGGATACTAAAGAGGTCGTCGCGCCGCTTGAGGGAGGTCTTGGGGTTCATCCATTCCCGTCGGAGCTCTGGTTTTTTCAGGAAATTTCCCAGGAACTGATTGACCTGGGTACGAGTCAGCGTTGCCACCATAGCACCGAACTCTTCCAGCTTCTTTGCTTCCAGAAGGGCGTTGAGCATGGCGATCTTGTCACCTGCTTCCTGGGCCTCCGTGGCCTGCTGCTCTAAGGCTTCCTCGTCCTCCTCCTCCAGGGGGACCAACAGCTCGGCAGGAAGCGGGTCGCCGCCACCGATGTAGGCCATCAGCAAATCGACTTTGTCCTGCTCCTTGACGTATTGAGTCAGGGTGCCCTGTATTTGATTTCTCAACCTGTCGTCGGCCATCAGGGCCTCGCGCTGCTGCGCGGTCGTCCACTTGAGCCAGTCTTGCAATAAGGTCTGCCGCAGCTTCGTCTTGTTGAGGGAGCTGCGACTCACATGCATTTTGATGAGGCCGAGGAGATAGGCGACCTGGGCCTCGACTTGGCTCTTGTCATTCTCCTCCCCGACGGCCTCTTTGTAGCTCTGTAGAGCAAAAATGGACTCGCTGATTCCCAGCTCAGCGAAATCCCTCCCGAAATCGCGTTGGATCTCCTCCTTCTGCTTATCCCAGTCCTCCTTTGAGGCTTTTTTGATCAGCGCGAGGACTTCCGTCTTCACGGCCGGCCCCCGATAGCCGCTGTGGAGTTTGCGCAGGGTCCGCAGCAGTTGGGCATAGAGGGTGGGACGACCATGGTCCAGAATATCAAGCAGATATTTGCTGTCCTCCCCTTTTCCGAAGCAATGCGTGATTGCTTCGTCCAGGGTCATGTTGACTTTACCACTCTCTGGTTTGAGATCCCCTTGGAGGTCAATGAATATCGGATCGAGTGCCTCTTTCTTGCAGCCCATCAAGAGGCGCTCGATTTCCCGGAGCCCGTCGTAGCTGCTCTTTTTCTCCTTGATGAGGAGCCGGTAGAGATTCGCGGCGATGGTATCGACGTCGGCGGTGATGTAGCGCTCCGACTGCTCCTCGTCGGCTTTGATCCCTATTTTGCTCTTGCTGAGGTAGGCCTGGCGAAGTTTGCCGTGCTCTTTGTTCGGGGAATAGTCTTTACGCCGCCCCCTCTGGCCCAGGAGCATATCAAGCGAGATAGGTACGGAGGTGGGTAGAGGTGTCCCCTCGGAATCCGGCTTCTTGGCGGAATTGTCTGGCCCGAACGGAACCCAGGCCTCAGCGTCCAGGCTGACAAGCGACGCATCAAGGCTCGCCGACTTGGGAGGGGTCTTGCTTTTCTGGGCGTCGGCGTTCGCGATGGCTGCAAAGAGATCGGGAGGAGCGGCATCGAAGGGAGTGGAGAGCGGCTTGCGAGGGGCAGACCTGCTATTCGCCAGGGCCGTGAAGGGATCCTCGGGCTGGACGGCGAAGGGAGTGGAGAGCGGCTTGCTTTTGAGCAGTTCGGGCTTTTGCGGAGATAGAGGGGCTTCGAAAGGCTCGTCGAATGGGGTGAGGGGAGTGGTAATAGTTTTGGGAGTCGGACCGTATTTCTGGGTGAGCGGATCGTAGTAGATGTTGCGCTTTGGATCGTAGCAAATCGTGGATCGAGTGGGGTCGGGCTCCCCGGTGAATCTGACAGGTGTCAGAACCCAGGAGGGGCTGCCTGTGCTTATTGTGGCCTTATAAAAAATGTTGGTGAAAGGGTTGAACGGTTCGCTATCGTCGTGGTATAGCTCGCCTACCTGCTTGCTTATGTACTTGACGGGTATGCGCTGGATAGAGGCAATGTTGGTTGTGGGAGGAGGACGCTTGTTTTGTAGGAGTCGCTGGACTGCCTGGTTTCCGATGTTGCGTTGAAGGGAAAGGATATCCCCTGGCCTGATGGCCGCCATAGGCGTCTGTCGGACATGCTCAAGGGCGCGGGCGGCAGGAACCTCTAACCCTGCGGTTTGTTCGATAGCGGAAGGTCGGGGAGGTGGTTTTGATTGCGTAGTTTTCTGCTCGCTACAACTCTGCTCACCACGTGGCATGTCTGGTCCCTTCAGCCGTTCGGACCAGGAAAGCAAACCAACTGGTTGGCGAGCAGCACACTTCATGGCGGCAGGGCAACATGGGAGCCCCAAGGAACCGCATGGCGAATATAATTATGGTGCTGAAATCCAGTATAGAGAGGGATAAGGGGAATGTCAACGGAAAATGGGGGTTTTTGCATATCCCCCAAAATGTACATTCCAGAATGCGGGGCCTATTTTTTTGTGTTCCACTCTCTCTAAGATTTTGTGGGAATTGACCATTGGGACATAGCTTGGCACCCGTAAGAGGTGAGGATACCAGGAAGTCTACTTTGTGAGACATACAGACCGTGACAAGCGGCTATCTGACCCCATTTCTGACTGACGGATGGGTGCCGAACTCTGGAATGTACCATTTGGAGGGGTTATGCAAAAACCCCCTATCTGGAATCCCTGAGCCCCGATAGCCTGATCCTGGATGGAGCCGGCTATCCTCACCTGGCCTACGGAGAAGACCACCTCTATCACAGCTGGCACGATGGGCAAGCGTGGCACACAGAACTGGTGGATCCGGCCCGTGGGGTTGGAGCCAAGGCCCACCTCGCCGTGGATCCAGCGGGCCAGCTGCATGTCGCCTACCTGGATCGCTCCGCCCCGGCCGTGAAATACGCGCTCCGAGATGCCACGGGGCGGCACCTCGATGTTATAGAAGTGGGGAATGCCTATGTGGGAGGCATCGATCTCGTCCTGGATGCCCAGGGGCAGCCCCATATCAGCTACTCCGTGGCTGAGGAGCAGTGGGTCGTGAAATATGCCACGCCCACGTCACGGCGGTGGCAATCGAGGCCGTGCAATTTTCTGACTCTGAAACCACGTTGATTGCGCTTGGGCCGGATGGAGCGCCGCAAATCAGCTATTATAGATCGGGGAGCAGGATTGCACGCCAGACAACCCTGGGTTGGGAGGCTCGGGCACTTACCGGGTATCCCAATCGGGTGGCTTTCGTGGTCGATGCCCAGGGCTTTGCCCATCTGCTCTCGGACGTTTCCTATTCTTCCCGTTTTGGCTGCTTCGATGAGATCGCCTACAGCTATGAAGATGGGAGCGGTCCCCATACGATAACGATCGACAATACCTCTGGGGCCTACGCCCTGGCGGTGGATCCGGTGGGACAAACCCATTTCACGTATGACTCCCAATATGCGGTGTGGGACGGCCAAGCGCTGAGCACAGGCGATCTACCGATAAGTGGGATGTCCCTTGTCCTTGGTCCAGACGGAACGGTCCATCTGGCGTCGGCGGAGCCTGCCTCCTCCGATACCTATCCTCTGCCCCGCCACCCCACCTATGCCCGCAAAACGCCGGAGGGCTGGGCGGTCGAGGTCCTGGGGGGCGGGGCTGTCAGCCGTGCGACGTTCCTGGTTCTGATGGAATTTGTGGTTGAGGGGTGGCTCTGCGTGATGGCCCTCTCCCCCGGCGCGACCGCGAGCCCTGCCAGGCCCGCGCGCTGGCCCACCCCGGTGGGCATCACGTAGTAGCGGCCTCCTGGCAGAGGCAGGCGCAGCTTCTCAAGCGTGCTGTGATTCAGGCGCTTCAGGTGCTGGCCCAGCAGCGTCCCGATGTGGCTGCCGAACCAGCGCGGGTCGCCGCCGCAGGCCAGGAACTCGCGCAGGTGCCAGGCTTGCACGTCCTCTAGCGTCTCGTTCTTGTCGATGCGCGCCATGAGCGCGGCGGCCTGACCGCTGCGGATGCCCTCGGTGAAGAGCTCGCCCTCCTCCTTCAACCTAGCCAGGAGGTCGTCCTCATGCAGGAAGGCCCGCTGCTATACCCTGGCCGTTCGTGGCCTGCGTGAGCACGTTCAGATTGGGTCGCGCGGCGGAAGTGGCACCACCCACGATGGGGTTGGCCGCGTCCTGGCGCTCATAGGCAAAGGTCCAGGCGGGCAGGGCGGTCCCATCCGTGCCGCTCTCGGTAATAGAGGTCAGGCGCATGATGCTCTTGCTCTGGCTGCCACTGAAGGTGTCGTAGTCGTGCGCGAGCAGGTAGCGGCGCACGGTCTCGAAGGCCCCGGTCGTGGTGCGGCGCGCCTGCATGGTGATGCTGTCCAGGCGGTGCCAGTTGAAGTAGTAGACCAGGTTCGCTTTCGGAAAGAAGTCCAGATCGGTATCCGGGCGGTTGGTATAGCCGAAGACCACCTGGGCGTTGGGCGTCTGGCTGCCCGCGGCGAAATACTGGATATGCTCCGGCTCGATGGCATGGTCATACTGGCAGCCCGCGCCATCCACCGCACGGCGCTGGTGGATGTAGGTGATGCGCGCCTCGTTGCCGAGCGTATCGATGATGCTGGTCAGATGTGCCTCGCGCAGCACGGGGGGCGGTTTCGGCGGCCTCACGCGTCGGGGCGTGATAGATCTTTTTGAGATCTGCCACGACGGCTTTGCGCTCTTTCCAACTGACAAATTTGAGCGAGGCGCGCACCATATGGACGAGGCAGAGCTGCACCTGCGTCCGGGGGAAAATGGCTTCGATGGCCTTGGGAAAGCCTTTGAGCCCATCGACACAGGCGATAAAAATATCCTCCACGCCGCGATTCTTGCGCTCGGTGACGACCTGGAGCCAGAATTTGGCCCCCTCGGTCTGGGCGATCCACATACCGAGGAGTTCTTTTTGCCCCTCCATTGTCACGCCCAGCACCAGGTAGACGGATTTATTGCGCACATGGCCATTGTCGCGCACTTTGACCACCAGCGCATATAAAGGGCAATGATTTTCTCATTCAAGCCCGCCAAGCGGCTACTGCCGTTGGGGACCAGAATCGGCTCATAACTGCCCTCCCGGTCGCGCGGCACCTGGAGTGTCAGTTCCCCTTGCTCGCTTTGGAGGGTTTTGCGGCGGTACCCATTGCGCGAGTTTCCGCTGCCCTGCCCGCTGACCGCATGTTTATCATAGCCCAGGTGCTCAGTCAGCGCGCCCTCCAGCAGCCGCTCCAGCAGCCGCTTGCTCAACTGTTTGAGCAACCCGTCCTGGCCGAACAAATCCTCGGCACTCTCCACGCCCTCCAGGAGCTGGTCTAGCATGTTGGGTGTAATTTTCTCAGTCATAGTCGTTTTGCCGTTTCCCTTATAGCGAGGCCATTCTGCTAGGGCAGAATTCTTTCAAGAAGAAACAGTATGGCCGGGCGCGGCAGAGCGGATTACAATAGAGATCGGTCAGACAGCCAAGACCGACGACTGACTGGT
>JACCSL010000927.1 GCA_013812995.1 Ardenticatenales bacterium
AGATACGCGTGCGCCTCCGCAGGAAGCGCCGCACGTATTTCGGGGGCCAACATCGGTATCTCGCTCATGGCCTTAGCTTACTCGATTTTCGCTCTGCTTGTCCATACCCCCCCCTGAACTATTACAAAGTGATAGAGCTGGAAAAGGCTGTCTGGGTGAAGGATCCCTATCGTTTTGGTGCTGCTTTTGATGTAGGCAACCATCCGGTGGTAGGGGTGAACTGGTACGAGGCGCTGGCGTTTTGCCGCTGGTTGAGTGCGAAAGTGAGCTACGAGGTGCGGCTGCCATCAGAAGAAGCGTGGGAAAAAGCGGCGCGGGGAGGTAGGGACGGTTTTGAAAGCCGTCCCTACCCGTGGGGAAACGAGTATGTAAGTGGCTACGCGAATATAGATGAGGTTGCCTCTAAAGTCAGCCCCTACTATTTGCAACAAACGAGCGCGGTGGGCATGTACCCGCAGGGGGCGAGCGCGGGCGGAATTTACGACTTGAGTGGCAATGTGTGGGAATGGACCCTAACAAAAGTTAATGAGGCGCACGTGCTGCGCGGCGGCTCGTGGAGCCTTGATCCTCGGGACGCGCGCGCGTCCTCCCGCGGCGGCGATCTCCCTGGTTATCGCGGCGACTTCAGGGGGTTTCGGGTGGCGTGTGTGGTCCCCGCCGTCTCTGGACTCTGAAACTCTGTTCTCTGTCCTCTGATTTCGCCCGGTCGGTTTACCGTTGCGTGGCAAGGTTGGGCATTGCTGCGCCCAGCCGTTTGCCCGTTTTTGCCCTTTGACATGAATGGTCACCCCGGTATAATCCGCAGGAGAGCCGCCGCACCCAGAACGGCGGTCTTCGTTTGTTGGCACGCGGCCACAACTGCTTGCCGGAAATCAAATTGTCACCCTTTTAAAAATTATGGAAGAAGGTTCGCGCAGATGGAACGCCAAACGATCTTGTCGCTGCTTGGGATTTCCCTGCTGGCCCTCGCAGCTATCTTTATTGCCATGCCCCACCAGGAAGATGGCATTCACGTCGGAACGAATGTGTATCCTGTCACCTACCATCGTGGGCTCGACTTGCAGGGAGGGCTGCGCGTCCTGCTCGAAGCGGACCTTCAGCCGGGCCAGAGCGTAGACGATGACCAGATGGAAGCCGCGCTAACCATCATCGAGCGCCGCGTGAACGGGCTGGGCGTCAGTGAGCCCCTGGTTCAGCGCGTGGGCGACAGGCGCATCCTGGTGGAGCTACCTGGTGTGGAAAACCCGGACCAGGCCGTGGCTGCCTTCGGCAACACCGGTCTTCTGGAATTCGTGGATGCGGGCTCCACCCCGCTGGAGCCGGGGCAGCGCGTCAACACGAGCCAGCAGACGCCAGAGCAGCAGGACCCCAGCCTACCCACCTTCGAGACGATACTGACGGGCGCGGACCTGAAGCCGGGAAGCGCCGTCGTGCAGTACGACCAGCAGACGAACCAGCCAATCATTGGCTTTGCGTTCAAGGATGGCGCGCCAGCGGACAAGCTGCGCGAGTACACGCGGCAGAACATCGGGAGCTTTATGGCGATTACGGTGGACAAAGAGGTGATCTCTGCCCCCGTCATCCAGAGCGAGATTCCGGGGGAGGGTATCATCCAGGGCAGCTTCACCATCGAGGAGGCTGAGGCCATCGTGCTCCAGCTGAAATATGGTGCCCTCCCCGTCCCCTTGAAGGTCATCGAGAATCGCACGGTTGGCGCGACGCTGGGCACCGACTCGGTGCAGAAGAGCCTCATCGCGGGTGGCATCGGCCTTGCCGCCGTGGCGCTCTTCATGGTTCTGTACTATCGCCTCCCCGGCGTTCTCGCTGTGCTGGCGCTGATTATCTACACCGCGCTGACGCTCTCGCTCTTCAAACTCGTTCCTGTCACCCTGACGCTCGCCGGTATTGCTGGCTTCCTGCTCTCCGTCGGGATGGCCGTGGATGCGAATATCCTCATCTTCGAGCGAATGAAGGAAGAGCTGCGCGCGGGCAAAAGCCTGCGAGGTGCCATGCGAGCGGGCTTTGACCGGGCGTGGCCCTCGATTCGGGACTCCAACGCCTCGACCCTTATCACCTGCGCGATCCTCTTCTTGTTCGGGGCCAACTTTGGCGCGAGCATCGTGCAGGGCTTTGCGCTCACACTCGCGCTGGGCGTGCTGGTTTCCCTCTTCACCGCGATCACCATCACCCGCACCTTCCTGCTGGCTGTCATGCAATCCGCCTCGGTCGAGAACCGCTGGTGGTTTGGGGTCTAACCTCCATTCAAGAAAGAGGCTGTATGGCACGCGGGCTGAATAAAGTGATGATTATTGGCAACCTGGGACGTGACCCGGAGCTGCGTTACACCCCCAACGGCACCCCCGTTGCCAGCTTCAGCGTTGCGGTGGACCGGCAGTGGACGACCTCGACGGGGGAGCGCCGCGAGGCAACGGAGTGGTTCAATGT
>JACCSL010000973.1 GCA_013812995.1 Ardenticatenales bacterium
CCAGCCCGTGCAGGTCGGTGGGGAGGTCGCTGTCCGGCGGGGGGAGTTGCCCATCCACACTGATGAGCAGGAGCGGTTTGCCCAGCGCGCGCGCCAGCGCCACCTCCCGCCTCAGCCAATCCTCCGCCTCGTGGATGCGCGGCCCGAAGGTGTCGTGCGTGACCACCAGCAGCACGACATCGCTCGTGTGCAGGTGCTGCTCGATGCTGCTGGCAAAGTTCGCCTGGTCAATCTTCTGGTAATCAATGAAAATCTCGGCCTGGAGGCGCTGGGACAGGGCCTCGGCCAGCCGATGGGTGAAGGGCCAACTGTGGCGGCGGTAGCTCACAAAGAGCTTCAGGGGTCGCCCAACCTCGTAGGGAGCGAGCAGCCCTTCCAGGAAGGTTGCTTCCTGGGGGTGCCCCACCACGCGCTCACGTAGCAGGCGCAGGAGCGGCACGAGCGCGGGCTCGCCCGTGCCAGAGAGTTGCCCCTGCTGCTGCAAGGCCCGCACCAGCGCCGCCGCAAAGTCCTCCGCCGAACCGCCAAGGGGCAGCTTTGAAATAAACTGCGCCAGCCCTGCGTCCTCAAGGAACGTTTGGCGGTCCAGAACGGTCAGAATCCCCGCCCGTAACGCCAACAGCTCCAGCAGACGGCGGCGGCTCGCAGCAGAGAGGGACAGCGAACTTGCCACGCCACCTTTCACCAATGCAGGCACGTCTTCCTGTGCCAGTGCATGACGACTGGCGAGCCCCCACTGCTGCAACCAGTCATCAATCTGCGCCTGCCAGCTCGTGCCCACCTGCGCGCGCAGCACCTCCAGGAGCGCGGCCAGCGCGTGCTCGCCCGTGGGGAGCGTCTCGTAATCGAGAAGCGACCTCACCAGGCGCATGGCAAAGTCGCGCGGGGCACCTCCCTGGTCCAGGCTGTGGTACAGGCGCGGGTCGACCTGGTAAAACGCCTCGGTAAGCAAGGCATCCCGCGCCGCCTCACCGATGACATGCGCCGCCAGGAAATCCACAAGGGCCACAAAATGGTCAGGGGAAAGAGATCTCATCGGTTGAACCTTGTCTCATCCAATTCTGCGAATATAGTGCTGCTTGCCAACGTTGATTTCTGCTCATACTCTGCCTTACAATTTCAGAGAAATCAACAGGGACAGACCATGACTACCTTCGAGAACTTCGATCTACAGATCGGCCAGCCCCAGGAGGGCAAGTATCCTATATCGGTTCAGGAATCGCCCGCTGGCGAGACCGAGGAGGTGGTCTGGATCCCCATAAATCCAGACGACCCCATACTCCAACCCCTGCTCGCCGCCCTGGAACAGGGAGCCCTTGGAGCGGAGGAGTTGAAGGAGCTGGGCAAGCGACTGGCAAACGTGCTGCTTCCTCCGGGGCCGGTGCGCGACCTCTACTATCGCAGCCACGGACTGACGGAGGCGCGGCAAGTCGGGCTGCGCCTGCGGCTGCGCATTGCCACACCGGAACTCGCGGCACTTCCCTGGGAATACAGCTACGATGAACAGATCGCAGATTTCTTCGTGCTGAATCCGCGCCTCGCGCTGGTACGCTACCACAGCCAGCCGATGACGCCCCAGGAGATTCCCCAGGCGACCCCTGTCCCCATCTTGCTCCTTATTTCGAACCCGCCGCCCACCGAGCATCTGGATGCCTCGAAGGAGTGCGAGGGGTTGCTCACTGCCCTTGCCCCGCTCCTGGAGAAGAAGCAGGTCGCGGTGGATATTCTCTACGGTGGACCGGAGGAAGAGCGCGCGGAGATCGAGGCGGTGATTCAAGGGCGGGCGGGCGTCCGCATTTTGTCGGGGCTACCCTCGTTAGATCGGCTGCGGGATGTCCTGCGCGAGGGCTACCGAGTCGTGCACTATATCGGTCATGGGAGCTTCGCCGAGGAAGGCGGGGTGTTGCTGCTGACCGATGCCGTGGGTGAGATAAGCATTGCCAGCGCGCAGATGCTGGCGCGGGAGTTACGGGGGAGCCGGGTGGCCGTGGTGCTGCTCAACAGTTGCAAGTCGGCGGCGGAGGGGAGCGCGCGCTCCTTCATGGGGCTTGCGCCCACGCTCATTCGCGCCGGCGTGCCAGCGGTTGTTGCCATGCAGCTCAACATTGCCGACCGCAGCGCCTCCTGCTTCTCGTGCGGGCTGTATGAGGCGCTGGCGGATGGGCTACCGCTGGATAGGGCCGTGACGGAGGGGCGAAAAGCTATCGGCTCCTCCGGTAAGAACCCCGAGCTGGATTGGGGAATTCCGGTCCTCTTCATGCGCTCGCCGGACGGAGTGCTCTGGCAGGCAGGGGCAGCGCCAGCCGATGCATCGGACATCCCCTGCCCCTATCCTGGCATGAAACCGTTCACGGAGGCGGACGCCGGGCGCTTCTACGGGCGCGAGAAGACGGTGCAGGAGATGGTAGATCGCCTCCGTCTCCAGCCCTTCCTGGCCCTCATTGGTCCTTCCGGCAGCGGGAAATCTTCCCTCATGCACGCGGGACTCCTCCCCGAGCTTCATAAGAGCCGGTTGTTTCCGTCCAGCGAGTGGCGTGTGATCTCGATGCGGCCCGGACCGCAACCGCTCCAGCGAATGGCCGCGATGCTCGCCCAGCAGTTACCGGGCAGCAATAGCGACGAGATGGCGGTGGTGCTGGGGCGGGAGCCGGCGCGGCTGCCGGAATACCTGGCCTCGGTGCTTGCCCCGGTGCCTGCGAACACTCACTGCTTCCTCATCGTGGACCAGTTCGAGGAACTCTTCACGCAGTGCAAGGACAGCGAGCAGCGAGAGCAATTCCTGCACGCCCTGCGTCACCTGAGCGAGCGCCGTCCCGAACGCTGCCTAACAGTTCTGGCTATTCGCTCGGATTTTCTGGGCTATTGCCAGGAATCGCTGCTCTGGCCGCACATCGAACCGGGGCTGATCCACCTGCCGCCGCTCTCCGACAGCGACCTGCGGCGGGCTATCGTGGAGCCCGCGCGGGCGGTGGGGGGCGCGCTGGAGCCCGCACTCGTCGAGCGGCTGCTGGCCGATGCGGAGGATGAGAAGGGCGCGCTTCCCCTGCTTCAGGAGACGCTCTTCCTACTCTGGACGCGCTTTCTGAGCGCGGGGCGGCTGACGCTGGCCGACTACGAGGCTCTGGGCAGCGGGGGGCGCAACGGCTTACAGGTCGCATTGAGTCATCAGGGAGATGCCGCGCTGGCGGCGCTGCCCAGCGAGGAGCAGCGAGCCATCGCCAGGCGCATTTTCCTGCGCTTGATCGAGTTCGGCGAGGGGCGCAACGACACGCGCCGCCAGCAGCCACTGAGCGAGCTGTTCCCCCAACCCGAGAACTCACCGCTCTTCCAGCAGGTTCTGGATCAGCTCATTCAGAGCCGACTTGTGATGAGCAGCCACGACGAGGCGGCTCATACAGTTGTGGTAGACCTCACGCATGAGATGCTGATTACGGGCTGGCCCCGCCTCCAGCAGTGGCTAGAATCCTATGAATTGATGGAGGTCACACGGCGCAATCTGGCCCTGTCCGCCACTGCCTGGAAGGAAAATGGCGATGATCCCAGCTACCTCTACACGGGCAAGCGGCTGACCACGGCAGCGGAGTGGGCGGCGAAGTGGGAGCAGGAAATCGACCCGCGCGAGAAAGCCTTCCTGGCGGCGTCCCAGGCGTGGAGCCGACGGCAGCAACAGGAGCAGCAGCAGCGGCGCGTCGGCCTGGTGGCACTGGCTCTTGTTGGGCTGCTCTCGCTTGCTCTCGCGGGCTGGCTGGGGCAGCGCGCGTTGAATCGCCGCACCATCGGGAGCGAGCTGGTTTCCATCGCGGGCGGCCCGGCTATCCTTGGCATGGAGCCTCGCACGGTAACGCTGCTGCCCTTCCAGATCGAGAAGGTCGAGGTGAGCAATCGCCAGTACCGTGCCTGTGTGGAGGCTGGTCCCTGCGAGCCGCCGCTGCAACCAGCGACGTTCGAGGGAGCGGCCCGCGACAATCTCCCCGTGGTTTCGGTCACGGCGCGGCAGGCGCAGCAGTATTGCACCTGGCTGGGGCGGCGGCTGCCCACCGTGATCGAGTGGGAGCGGGCGGCTCGCGGGCAGGAGGGCCGTCCCTGGCCCTGGGACGAACCGTTCGATGTTGAAAATTATCCGTGGCCTACGGAGCTTGTAGCGGTGGACAGTGAGCCTGAGACAAGCACACCCCCCCCCGAGCAGCTCTTTCATCTGGCCGACAATGTCTCCGAATGGGCCACGCTCGTTTCTGCGACGTGCGAGGGCGCAACGTGCCATGAGGCGTGGAATGGAGGGGACGATGTTGTGATCATCGGCACTGCTTATGATCGCCCCTTCAATCGCTTTATCGGTGAGTTCGAGCAATCGTCACCCAACCTACCAGATGAATCCATCGGCTTTCGATGTGTCAAGGAGGCGTCATGAGCAAGAAGCTGTTTGGG
>JACCSL010000978.1 GCA_013812995.1 Ardenticatenales bacterium
GCTCAAGCGGGGCGCGTTGGAGGAGCCGGAAGAGAGGGATGAAGCCCTAACCATCATCGAGAGTGAGGTCGCACGTCTCAATCGTCTCGTTGCCGACCTGCTTCTCCTGGCGCGCGCGGATGGCGGCGAGAAGCTTGCCAAGCAGCCCGTGGAGCTGGACACCCTGCTTTTAGAGGTCTTTCGCCAGGGGCGGCTGCTGGCAACTGCCTCCGGGCACAGTATCCGCCTGCGCCTGGGCCATGAGGATCAGGCAACCGTGTTGGGAGACCCGGATCGCCTCAAGCAGTTGTTCCTGAATCTGGTAGACAATGCCATCAAGTATACCCAGGAAGGGGAGGTGGTTCTCTCGCTCTGGAAGGATGAAGCTCTTGGGGAGGTGCGCGTCGAGGTTCAGGATACCGGCATCGGCATCGCCTTGGAGTCGCTGCCCCAGTTGTTCCGTCGCTTCTACCGCACGGACAAGGCACGTTCCCGGCAACTCGGTGGCACCGGGCTGGGCCTGGCTATCGTTCACTGGATCGTTCAGGCGCACGAGGGTGCTATTTCCGTGGAGAGTGAGGAAAACAAAGGCTCGACCTTTATCGTCTCCCTCCCTCTACCGAGCAATGACACCTTGCTAAAGTACAAGAGCAGCCCCACAGCCTTTCGCTCAGCCACCCCGATTGGCACTTAACCTGCTTGCGCTACTCTCATTCGTTTCTCATCTCTCCCTCATTCATCTATCAAAAAGATGGCTTATCATTTTCCGCATCTACCAAGGACGGAAAGGAATCAAACAATGCAACAACGGTTACGTCCCCTGCTTGTCATGCTGGCCCTCCTGGTCGCTTTTGGCGTGGGATTCGTCGCAGGGCAGCATCCCACGCCCGCCATCGCAGGTACCCTCCAGCAGGGAGAGGACAGCGACAGCAAATTGGCCCGCCTGGAGACCATCTGGGAGCTTGTTCACCAGGAGTATTACGAGCAACCCATTGACGATGAGGCACTCGTCCAGGGTGCGATCAACGGAATGCTGGAAACGCTGGACGACCGACACACCTCCTATATGCCGCCGGGTGAGTTCGAGATGCTGAACGAGAGCTTCGATGGCTCCTACTCGGGCATTGGTGCCCTGGTGGAGGCCGAAGATGGGAAATTGCTCATTGTCAGCCCCTTCGATGACTCTCCAGCGCAGGAGGCAGGTCTCCAGCCCGGCGACGAGATCATCAAAGTCAATGATACCCTCGTCAGCACGTTCGAGGATCCGCTCGCAGCCATCACGCTGGTGCGCGGTCCGGCCGGAGAGGCCGTCGCGCTTCGCCTCCGGCGTGGCAGCGAGGTCTTTGATGTCACCATCGTCCGCGCGACGATCCCGCTGATCAGCGCCAGTGGTGAGATGCGGGAGGATGGTATCGGCTATGTACGTGTCTCCGAGTTTGGGGACAAGACCTCCATACAGCTCCGCGAGACCCTCACCAAGCTCATGGCGGAAAACCCCAAGGGCCTCATTCTGGACCTGCGTGGCAATCCCGGGGGCGGGCTCTTTGCCGCCATCGAGGTCGCCAGCGAGTTCATCGGGGATGGCACAGTAATGATCGAGGAAAGTGGTGACGGAGAGAGCGAAACCTTCACCGCACAGCCCGGCGGCCTCGCCACCGACCCGGAGCTTCCCCTGGTGGTCCTGGTGGATGCAGGCAGCGCCAGCGCCAGCGAGATCGTCGCCGGAGCCATCCAGGATCGTGGGCGCGGCCAACTGCTCGGCGAGATTACCTATGGCAAGGGAACCGTCCAGAACTGGCGCGACCTGGGCTCAGAGAATGGCGGCGTCCGCATCACCATTGCTCGTTGGCTCACCCCGAACGGGAGCTGGGTCCACGAGAAGGGCCTCATCCCCGATATCCTTATAGAAGCCGAGCCCACGGACAGCGAGGACGCGCCAGATATCCAGTTGGAAAGCGCCGCCAACCTCCTTCTGGGAATCCCCCTCCCCACCGCCACACCACGCGGCTCCAGCCCCTGGAAGTGCTGCCCGCAGAATTAACCAGAAGGGGGGCAAATTGCCCCCTTTCTCCTCGAAATTGTGACAAAAAACTCACTACCCCCTAACCTAATTCTCATTTTATACTCATAATTCCTTGCTATCCTAAGTCACATGTGGGTTTAGGTCATGAATGTACGATTATTGCTATATAGACTATGCCCCTTTCCCGATAGCGCGACATGGTAAGGAGAAATAGGATGGCAAACGATATCGATATTTTAGAGCGGACGAAGCAGAACACCGGTAGCCTTGAAGAAGTGGATACGGAAAACCTGGTGGCAATGTATCTGCGCGAGGGAGGGCATCACGCTCTTCTACAAAAGGAAGAGGAGCTGGAGCTGGCTTTCATGTGGCGTCGGGCCATGGTCGCGCGCGAGCGCCTTGAGAGCGTGACCGATGAGGCGGAACTTGAGGCCCTGGAAGAGACGATTCGCCGGGGTGACATCGCGCGCCAGCGAATGATCCGCGCCAACCTGCGCCTGGTGGTCAGTGTTGCCACCCGGTATCGCGGCTACGGCGTACCTCTGGCCGACCTGATTCAGGAAGGCAACATGGGACTCATGCACGCCATCGACAAGTTCGAGCCGGAGCGGGGGAACAAGTTCAGCACCTACGCGACCTGGTGGATTCGCCATGCGGTCGGTCGCGCGATTGCGGATCAGGGTCGAACGATTCGCCTCCCGGTCCACATGGCCGAGAAGATTCGCAAGGTGAAAGAGGCCGCTTTCCGCGTCTCGCAGCGCACAGGCAATGAGGCCACGCTCAGCCAGATCGCGGCGGAGCTGGAACTGACACAGGAGAAGGTCGAGGAGCTACTTCAGTTCTCGCAGCACCCCATCTCGTTCGAGGCACCGGTGAGTGACGAGGAAGGGAGCGCCACGTTGGGCGACTTCCTGCCCGACCAGAACTCTACAACGCCCTTCGACGTCGCCCTGGACAATGGCATCCACGAGGACATCCGCGAGGCACTCTCCTCCCTGACGCCGCGTGAGGCAAAGATTATTCACCTGCGCTACGGGCTGCGCGATGGCCGCGAGCACACCCTGGAGGAAGTGGGGCAAAAGTATGGCCTCACCCGCGAGCGTATCCGTCAGATAGAGAAGGATGCTCTGCGCAAGCTGCGCCACCCCAGTCGGAGCCGCAAACTGCGCGCGTTCCTGGGCTAATCAACAACTATAAATAAAGCGGGCCACCGCGCGGTGGCCCGCTTTTTATGCCTTCATTTATTGCATCGCCTGGGTGATAAAGTCTTCCTCGGCAATGTAGAAGCCATCCAGGGCGGCCTCGCGAAGCAGAACAGTGGGGGCGGAGATTTTGACACGCTGGTTGAACGTCGAGACGAGCGTTGCCTCGGTGACCGGAACGAACAATTCACCCTCGCGGGTGAGTGGCCCGCTCATCTCATGCTTGCCCTGAAGGTGGATGAAGCCGCGCAACTCGAAGGAGCGTAGAAAAAGCATGGCGGGACGCCGCTCTTTCTGAACAAACGAGTAGATGCGGCGCGGCGTCATATAAATCTCTTCCTTCAAGATGGCAATCATCTCCACCCGCTGCTTCTTCAGGTAGAGTTCGGACGCTCCAAAGACCGACTTATCAGGGCGGGCAAGATTGTATACGCGCGCATCCTGGATCTCCATAAAGGCGGTGATACGGTCGTTCAAGACATCGGAGAGCCGCTTGGTACCCGTGACAACGACCCCCCGAAAGAGGTAGTTATGGGTGAAAGCAGCAATATGGGAGCGATTGGTTGTAGTCATGGGGCACCAGTTTTGGGGAGTGCTGGAATATCTCTATTCAGAATAGTGAACGTCACCCCCATGTCAAGCGAAGTGACAGAATTGACAGGTTAGCTCACTGATAGCGGGCCACATCCGCCTGGCGAATCCGCTCGAATGTGACAATCATGATCAC
>JACCSL010000980.1 GCA_013812995.1 Ardenticatenales bacterium
ACTATTGCCTGTCCCCCCGCAGGCGTGAACTTTGCTGCGTTCGATAGGAGGTTCAGCATGATCTGGCGCACGCGCATCTCATCTGCCCACACAGAGGGTAATCCTTCCGGCGCGACCTCCAGTGTCAACTGAATCCTCTTGTCTTTGGTCAGCCCCGCCGCCGTGCTCATCACGCCCTCCAGCAGGCTTTTGAGTGACACCTCCTCCTGGATCAACTCCATCTTCCCCGCTTCGATCTTCGACAGGTCCAAAATGTCGTTGATGAGCCCCAGCAGGTGCTCCCCATTCGCCATGATGCGCTGTTGCAGGCTCTCTTGCTGCTCGGTCAACTCCCCGAATCTGCGCTTCAGGATAAAGTCCGAGAAATTGATAATCGCATTCAGGGGCGTGCGCAACTCGTGGCTCATGTTGGCGATGAAGCGCGTCTTCAGGTCGTCCAACTCCAGCAGACGCCGGTGGGAGCGCACGTTCTGGATTGCGATGGCAACCTGGTCCGCCAGTGTGGAGAGGGTCGCGATGTCGTCCTGGTCAAACGCGGCCTCTTGCTCGCTCTGCACATCCAGCGCCCCGATGATCTGCCCGCCGATTTTGAGGGGGATCGCCATCTCGGAACGGGTATTGGGAAGATGGGGGTTCTTGAAGTGGACAGCATCTGCGCCCACATCGAGCGCGATGCGCGGCAGGCCGGTGTCAGTGACATTGCCCACGATGCCCGTTTCCCCGATCTTGAGCTTGTGCCCCTGGGCCAACATAGCGGGAGCAGCCTCACTCGCAGCGGCGCGCAGCACGGCGTAGTCCCCTGCCTTGTCCACCAGGAAGATACCCGCGTGGTAGAAGCCAAAGCGGGAGCGGATCAACTCCACCGCCCCATTGAGGAGATCGTCCATAGTATGGGTAGAGGTTGTGGCATCGCGTGCTACCTCGGCTGCCACCTGAAGCTGGACCGAGCGGCGCTCCAGGTGTGCTGTACGCTCTTTGACCCGTTTTTCCAGATCGCGCGTGTAGTCGTCCAACGCCTGCTCGGCGACCTCCCGCTCCCTGAAAGAGGCAGCCAAAACCAGCGCCGTGATAGTGATGACAGCGAGGAAGGCAATGAGAGAGAGGAGGGATTCATTCAGGCTGGCTCTGGCAAAAGAGCCGATTCCGTTGATCGTTCCCACAATTGCCATCGCTGATGCCAGCAGGGAGATACTCAATGCCCCCACCTGGCCGAAACGGAAGACTCCCGCGAGGAGCAGGGGAATAAACATATATTCCACGGGGGCACCCACCCGAAAAGAGAGGTGCCCCACCAGGAGGGCCAAGAGAAGAAACAGGGTAGCCTCTGCTATCTGCTGGGGCTGAAGACGAACCTCCAACCACTTGCGCCAACTGAGAAGGAGCGGGGTGAAGATAATAACCCCCACGACATCCCCCAACCACCAGGTTCTCCAGACTGCCTGGTAATTAGCCCAGGGAGAAAAGCCAGTGAGCGATAGAATCGTGGTGCCAAAGGTAGGGCTGACAACGCAGCTGAGAAGCGCGGAGAAAATGACAAAGAAAAATATATCCCGAACCCGCTCAAGCGGATTAGAAACACCTCCAAAGCGCTTGAGCAGATATGAACCCAGTAGTGCCTGGAACGTGGAGCCAATCGCTATCACGAGGGCCACCACACTGCCAAGGCCGATCTGGGAGAGAGACTCATTCCCCCAAAAAGGCCAGATATTGGCGAAGAAAGCGCCCAGGAAAATACCGGGCCATACGCGATACCCCAGCAGCAAAAGCGCGGCCTGGGCAATCCCGGAAGGGGGCCAAACAGGGGTAGCTTGTGTCCCAGGAAGTGCCGTCAACTGCCCCAAACGTCCGGAGACATAGTAGAGCAGGGCCAGGAGCACAATTTGCGCGAACGGATGGGAGGCTATCTGCTTCAAAGCTCGTACCATGTTAGTTCCTTAAACGGAGGCACGTCTGTGAGGAGGGCTTAGAGCTTGCGTAATGATTTCAAACGACCACCATATTGTGAAGGAAAGGATGCTTTTTATAAAGGTTTAGCGACAAGGGGCAAGCCTATTTGGGTGTTTTTGCATAACCCCTCCAAATGGTACATTCCTGGTTCTGATGGAATTTGTGGTTGAGGGGTGGCTCTGCGTGGTGGCCCTCTCCCCGGCCTTCGGCCGCCCCTCTCCCGATGTCGGGCGAGGGGACACGGAGCGAAGCGACGTGGGGGAGAGGGCTCGCATGGCACGCTTCCCAATCTTCCATACCACAAATTCCGTCAGAAGCAGGTACATTCCAGAATTTGGAACCTGTTTTCTGTGTCCCATTCTCTCTAAAACCTTCTGAGAATCGGCGATTGAGACATAGAATGACACTTCAGAAGACTGGCGTGTGCCAGCAAGTACTTTGTTGAGACATACAGGCGACACTATTTAGAATAGCGTAACTCCCCCTTACCAAGCAATAGCGGACAAGTTGCTCTTCAGGGCAATCGCATACTCGGACGGTTTGGGTTCGCCATGCCCGCGCGGGGCTAAAGCCACCGCGCTACGATAGCAAAGCCCCGTTGGGGCTAACGACCCCAGCCCCAACGGGGCTTTGCTATCGTAGCCTGCTCCCTTTAGGGGCAGGCGGGCATCAGGGAGGAGAGCCTGGTGACAGGGAGTATGCAATTGCCCTGAGTTGCTCTTTATCTTAACGTATCTACTACTACAACGAGAGATTAGCCGAACGAGTGAGGCACAGGATGTGCATGCGCCGTTTACGATGGGAGCGGTAGGCCGCCAAATTGCGTCGCTGAAGATAGCGCAACTACAGCACTTTTTTTAAGCGCAAGTGCTGGCGCACGAGGAAGCCATGAGCCAGAATGACGAGGGTCATGTGATGATGCCAACCGCGCCAGGAGCGCATTTCATAATCGCCCATGCCGAGCATTCGCCTCAACGCCTTTCAACTCCAGCACGATCGGCTCAAGCGATTTGCGGGGCAGCGCCGACAAGTGTCCTTGCAGGTACAAGGCGGCCCATTCCCGCTGCTCCCGCCGCGCAAACAGGGGACCGTAGATCGCGTGATACGCCGCCAACTCTGCCACTATTCCGTCCAACTCCGCTACCGTCAATGCCATAACCGGTAC
>JACCSL010000987.1 GCA_013812995.1 Ardenticatenales bacterium
CCCACCCACCTGTGTTTCAACCGACCTTAGTGCCTGAGGAACGGAAGGAACATCTGATGAGAGAACAACTTTGAGAGCCGTGGGACAGGTGCCACGAAAAAGGGTCGCACTGGCCGGGTGGCCGCACTTGGACGGGAGGTCGGGCGCTCACCAGCCTCCAATTGCGCCGGTAGGTAGGAAGCGGTCGTTAAGGTGTAACTGCTACTACTCTGCGGTCCTCCCTGAATGGCCAGTGTATAGCGGCCAGTGAGGGGAGCTGCCTTGATGGTCAGGTCTTCACCAGGCCCAAGCGACGACTTATCAGGGGCCCCATAATTGTTGGGATACCACACATGCAGATATGTGCTATTAGCAGGGTCCGTACTTACGCTGAAGTCGACTTTCTCATTCACCTGTGCATTAAACATATAGTAATGGGTGGTAGTGCTAGAGATATCTGTCTCGGGCGGGATGAAATTGAAGGATACGACCAAGGGGTCCACGGTTGGCCCACTGATCGACACTCCCCAGATGTGCAGCACGATTGGCCCGGCTTTGACATTGGGGGTTAACATCAGGGTGAAATCAGCGATGGACTCCACATAGAGCCGCTGCTCAGCCACAAGACTTGGTACCTGTGCTTCCGTGGGTGCTGTTCCTGGAAGGTACTGGTAGGTCTGGATAACCAGAAACCTGATGGCGTTACCCTGACTGGCCAGCACGGCGGTTGGGTTCAAGGTAAGGTGCATGGGAATGGCGCGAGTGGGAAACCACTGTTGACCATTCAGAGTACCGCCGAAGAGCGTCGGGCGGTAGGAGGCTCGCGGTAAAACCCAATCCTCGAAGGTAAGGGTGTTATTCTCCTCGTCTCCCTCTATATATCGATCGTCTGGATCCACCGTCACGCGCAACTCGTACGGACCGCTGCTTTTCGGAATCCAGCGCACGTCCGCATAGATGGCATGAGTACCGGTTACAAGGTAACCGGTATTTACCATGGTGGAGTAAACCCGGTTACCATTTTGACGCACCTCAAAGCGTACCCAGACATTCTGAGCAGGCTCAATGGTGGTAATTTCCGCTGCCAGGTATGTTGGAGAATTGTGGGTCACCATACCAGCCAGGGGAAGCAGGATACTCGTGACAGCCAGTTCGCTCTGGTGCTGAACGGCGGGAAAAGTCGGGAGGCAGGTCCAGGTCTCGCTGGTGTTATCACGCCAGAACGTGGCAAACACATCCGCCCAGGTGGTGAGACTAGTGGAGCTACCACGCAGAAAGAGGAAGGGATGGGGATTTTCAATCGTCTTGGTATCCGTGTACCAGCGTGATTGCCAGTTGAGGTAGGTCGTCTCGTGTGCGGCAATAGGCTCGAAGTCCGTAAAGAGGGCGATGCCGGAATAGTGCGGAACCCCTGTGGGGGTCTGTTGGGGAAAGGACCAGGTGGGCGTCGCAGGCGCGGTAAACCAGGGAATCCCAGAGCGACTGTAGCGGGCCAGGATCGCTGCATCGAGAGACTCTTGGGTCGCGAGGACCGCGACACCGACCGGCGACATTGCCCCGAACTGGGCACTAAGCATCGCAGCGAAGCCACCCAGATCCGAGAGGGCATCTGGCGGAGCCAGGTTCCAGTCAGGCGGGGGGCAGAAGGTCGTATCGTACTTGGCACTGGCCTCGTAGGCATTCTTGAGTTTGGTGCGAGTGCCCGCATAATCTGACTGGAAGGCATCTTGCAGGGCCACCGCCACCCTATTCCAGGCAGGCTTGATGAACAGCAACTTGGCGCTGTCCACCGCCACTAGCAGGCGCGGATGATCGGTTGCAGGTAGAATCGCATCGTAGGCTCGAACAATGGCTTTCGCGAGATCGAGAGGGGCGGTGCGCGGGGAGAGTTGGCTCATCACCTGGCCAAGCATGGAAGGGTCCAGGAACACATAATTGGGCGAGGCCGTAATGGTCGTCACATGCGGAGCCAATTCATACAATTGCTCAATGGAGCCCGCAAAGCAGTTAATGAGGTCCAGCACGGCAATGGGCGGCAGATTCTGGCTGCCAATTTGCAGTGCTTGGGCCAGCTCGTAGGCAGAGAGCAATCGGCGCGGGTGCTCGTCGGTAAGATCGGGGTGTGCCACCCACCAGGTAGGCAGCGGGATCCCACCTCCAACCACTTTACCAAAGGTGGTTGGTTGGGGCGTCCCTACCGGCACAATCAGATTGATATCTGTGGCAGGCACAAGGGGGGCATTATGGCCGACAAAAGTAAAAATGGTTGTGGCAGTCGGATAGGGGCGACGGGCCCAAAGTAGGAAGCCGCCCAGCGTTGCGCCATCCGTCATGTTGTACTCTTTGATGGCAGGCTGGAGAAACCCTTGGGTATCCGGTAGACCCAGCACAGGAGTCATCACCCCATCCCGGATGCGATGTATCTGCGTGTCCCCGTCGTGGTCCAGATCAGCCAGTACGATGGCAAGCGTGTTCGGGTTCAGGCGCGAGGCCTCGACAATAGGATCCAGGGTAGCATAGTAATAGGGTGTCAGGTTGCTATCGCTGGTTGGGTTATTGTCATAGGCCAGGGCATAGATCATCAACAGGAGTGGTTTAGGGGTTGGGGTGGGTGAAACGGTGGCTGTCCCGGTCGCCGTGGGAGTTGAGGTCACCGTGGCGGTCCTTGTGGGGGTGAAAGTAGGGGTAGGGGCGAGGCGGAATCCGAAGTTTATCGGCACGCTGCTCCCGGCTACAACTGTTACAGATACGGAAGAGGGAGTGGTAGGGATGTAACCTGCTGGAACAGTTACGTTTAAGGTGTAGGTGCCTGGCAAGATATTGGTGAGAGTATAGTTCCCACCCGCCACGGTTGTGACTTGGGAGCCCTGGCTCAGGTTGACCCGCACGTTGATGATGCCTTGCTCCCCGCTATCACGGCTTCCATTATTGTTGCTATCATTGAACACAACCCCAGCAATCATGCCGAAGCAGTCTCCAGGAACAAGGGTGACCGCAGGACTCGTGCTACCGGGGTCATTGCTGCCGCAGTGTGCAATGACAATGGGGCCATCGCCACCACGACCGCCACCATTCTGCGGGGCACCGCCGTTTGCAGTGACCAGGTTGGTCCCCACATTGACGTATTCGCCCCGAAGCAAGATGGAGC
>JACCSL010001008.1 GCA_013812995.1 Ardenticatenales bacterium
CTCCTACTGGAGGGTGACCCCGGCTCCGGCAAGACGCGCCTGGCCTACGCCGTCGCCTACGAGCTGGGGTATCCGCTCAAGTGCTGCTACATCCGCTCCACCAGCCGCGCGCAGGACCTGCTCTACACCTACGATGCGGTAGGGCGACTGTACGATATTCAGGAAAGCCGGGTTGGGGAGGAGCGGCAGGCAGCTCCCTCACGAGAGAAGTACGTCACGCTGGGCGACCTTGGGGAAGCCATCCGCCTCTCCGAGCAGGGAATCCCCTCCGTGGTGCTCATTGATGAGATCGACAAGGCGGACATCGACTTTCCCAACGATCTGCTCCTCGTGCTGGACCGCCTGGAGTTCAGCGTGGATGAGGTCCAGGGGATGGAGTACAGTGCCCTCCAGGGCAAGCCGCGCGACGAGCGGCGGGATGTGCTGCCTCTTGTTATCATCACCAGCAACCGGGAGAAGGAACTGCCCAAGCCCTTCCTGCGCCGCTGCCTCTTCTACTATATTCCCTTCCCGGAGCAGGAAGAGCTGAGCCGCATCATGGAGAGCCATTTCCAGAAGGGCATGACGCCGCTCTTTGCGGAGGCACTCAAGCGCTTCTGGCACCTGCGACATCAGGAAGTCGTCCGCTGGCGCAAGACGCCCAGCACAAGCGAGCTTCTCGACTGGGTGCAACTCCTGGAGCGCGACGAGCAGCGTGGCAGGCTCACTGCCGAGGACCTTGCCACCCGCCCCGTTCAGGCGCTGCCCCACCTGGGAGCACTGGTGAAAACGCAGAGCGACCGCGACGCACTCAACAAGGTCAATAGCTGAGATGGGCGACGCCGACACGCTGCTCCTGCCGCTCTTCGAGCACCTGCGCCGACACGGCGTGCCGCTGGGCGTGTCCGAGTACTTGCTGGCGGTCAAGAGCATCCGCGAGGGCATCGGTGTTGAGGACCTTGATAGCCTGCGGCGCTTCTGCCGCCTGCTCTGGGCCAAATCCCGCGAGGATCAGGCGCTCTTTGATTGGGGCTTTGACAACTTGGTTGCGCCCCCTTCTTTGCCAGAGAGAACTGCGGGAAAAGGAGGCAAAGGCGAAGAAACTCCATCAGAAGAAACATCACAGGAAACTCCTTCTGGAGAATGGGTGCGCCCTGTCACTTTTAGGCAGGTTCCCCTTGGAGGTAGAAACGCCCCAGTCCTTCCAGATAGATCCCAGCCCCCCCCCGGCGGCTACCAACTCACGCCCCGCCTGCCGATAGATCGCCGGGAGATGGCCGGGGCGTGGCGGCAGCTGCGGCGGCTCCAGCGTGAGGGCGTGCCGGAAGAGTTGGATGTGGAGCAGACGATTGACACCGTTTGCCGGATGGGTTTCCTGCTGGAGCCCGTGCTACAACCACGCCGCCGCAACCAGGCGAGGCTGCTCCTGCTCGTGGACCAGCGCGGCTCAATGGCTCCCTTCGCCATGCTTATCAGCGCCTTTATTGAGAGCATTCTGCGCGGTGGCTTACTGGGGAAGACAACGGTGTATTATTTCCACGATTGCCCTGACGAGGAACTCTACCAGCGTTCTACCCTCACAGGCGCGCAGCCGCTGACACAGGTGCTGGTGGAGCACGCGCAGGGCAGTAGCGTGCTCATCGTCAGCGACGCGGGCGCAGCGCGGGGCGACTACGATGGCGAGCGCGTCGCTGCAACCCGCGCCTTTCTTCAGGCATTGCGGGGCCACACCTACCTCTACGCCTGGCTGAACCCCATGCCCGCACGTCGCTGGACCGCGACCACCGCCGAGGCAATTGCGCGGCTGGTGCCCATGTCCCCATTGGAGCGCGAGGGGCTGCACGACGCCATTTCTATCCTGCGCGGGCACCCCTTCCCCCCGGAGGTCCACCTCGATGGCTGAAAGTAGCCCTGTCCGCGAGCGCTGGCTTCCATTGGATGTGGCCGCACGGGAGGTCGTGGCCTTCGAGCGGCGCTTTGGGCCTGGGCACCTGGCGCTGGCCTGCCACGCCGCCCTGCCCCTGCTCCTGACGCCGGAACTGCTCAACCTGATTCATCTGAATTTTCTGGAAGAGGAGAATATCCCCTGGGTGGCCGAGGCGGACCTGCTGCTCTCTGCGCTCTGCCGCCCCATCGACGAGGGGCTCTACGAGGTGGAGCCAGGGATACGCGAGGTGCTACTGGCAGAGTTGGAAGAACAATTTGGCTGGCAGCGTCCCCAGGAGATCGCCGGGTTCCTGCTGAGCTACCTTGCCAAGCGTCCCACCTGGCACAGCCAGGCCGAGGCGACGAACACCGTGCGCTGGATCGCCCGCGCCTACCTCGAACCGGACGCGGTTGTTCAGGAGTTAACGACACTTCTGGATAAAAACCTGGAGGGGTTAGAAGAAGAAGATGGCCCGGCTCTGAACCTCCCCATCTCGCTACAACTAGCCCACCTCAACGAACTTCTGGCGGAGCCGTTGGAACAAACAACCTTTCGGGAATCCTACCAAGATTTAAGTAATAATATCTACATTCTTTCGCACTGGGTCTATGGCGAATCGCCAGCAGTGGAGATAGATGAAGGGGGTGATATGAGGGCAGAAACAGGGGTATCAAGCGCAGCTATACGCCCTGTTATCCAGAAGTTCGTAAAGAGAAGAAAAACCTCAGCCAGATCAGAGGAAACATCACCTTTAAAAGAGTCCGAGATACCGCAACTACAGTGGGAGGGGACAGAAATGGGCAAGGTTGCGGTACCTTTCCAAGCCCCGCCTGCTTCTCCTCTATTTGTTGGTAGAGAGAGAGAAATCGAAGGAATTCGCGAGTTTCTAACAAAGAGTCCTGGTCCTAATATCTGTTGTATTGTCGGAATGGGTGGGACTGGTAAGACGGTCCTTGCAACTTATATAGCCCATAGGCTGCGCAGCGACTTCCCCGATGGGGTTCTTTGGGCCAATGGTGCCATCCAGGAAACTTCAGACATTCTTGAAGCTTGGTCACATCCCTTTGGCTATGATTTTGTTGAGCATCCTACCCTAGGAAGCCTTAGGCGGTTCTGGCAAAATATACTAGCCACCAAAAAGATCTTGATTATTCTGGATGATGTCCAAAGTGCCGAGTGGGTCCAGCCTCTGCTTCCGCTTGGTTCGCAGGGTGCTGCCTTGCTTACCACTCGTGATAGGAGCATTGCACCTCGTGGTGCATATATCTATGACTTATCGAGGCTACCGCCGCTAGCTAGTCGCGAATTGGTATCCAATATCCTGGGCAGAGTTCTTTCGCCAGAAGAAGAGGTGTGTGCGGATGAAATTAGCAATCTCCTGGGGCATCTGCCTCTCGCTATCGAAATCGCTGCCAAAAGTCTTTTGAGGAATCCTAGCTTGACAGTGTGCGGACTTTTGGAGCGTTTGCAGAATTCGCTCGCAGAGGTTGGTGATCGAAATGTACAAAACGCTTTTAGCCTCGCTTTTCAAAGCCTCTCGTCTGCTCTAAAGCAAAGCTTTATTTTGTTGTGTCGTTTTACTCGTCCTTTCACATTGGATGAGTTTGCTTCTCTAGCAGGGTTGGAACGCGATATAGCAGAAGAGCACTTATATCGTCTAGTTAATTATTCCTTGCTTTCCGTTTCTGAGGACAATCCTGCACATTTCTACCACCATCCATTGTTGGCCGATTTTGTTCGTACTCTTCTGGAGGAGCAGAGGCCGGAGGAGCAGATGCTTTATGAATTTTTGCTGCAACTAACCACGCTGCCCAAAAATCAAGTGGCTGGTGAAATCCATACCTTCGTAGACCGCTGGCGGTTACTAGAGATATCTGGACCTTATAAACAACGAATTGCCCAGGCTATTGTGGAGAAGATTCGCGAGGCAAAGAGGGAGAAACAATCACAGGACAAGGGGTGGTATCTGGAGTTAAAGGCGAGTGCCGAGGGGCCGTCTATATAACAACAATGATATTGGGCTCTTTCGCTATTTTGATGATGAGGGTTCAATCCTCCCTCGGAGGCACAGACGCAGGAACTCGCTCCGTCGCCTGAAGATCATCAAAATGCCGAAAGAACCTGATATTGTCCAACAAACCGCACTAGATTTTGTTAATCGTAACTCTCTACCGCCCCGCCGTCAGCACCCGCAAGTAATTGACGATATACCAGTGATCCTCCACAGGAGAAGCAGATGAACAACCCTAACAA
>JACCSL010001010.1 GCA_013812995.1 Ardenticatenales bacterium
ACCGCTGCACCTTCTGCATCATCCCGCACCGCCGGGGCATCGAGCGCTCGCGGATGGTCGGTGACGTCGCGGGCGAGGTGCGCTCGCTGGTGTCGCAGGGCGTCAAGGAGATCATGCTGCTGGGGCAAATCGTGGACCGCTATGGCTACGACATTGAGGACGGGCCGCGCCTGGAAAACCTCTTCTACGCGCTGCATGACCTCGAGGGGCTGGAGCGGCTGCGCTTCCTGACCTCGCACCCGAACTACATGAGCGATGCCATCCTGGAGGCTGTCGCGGCGCTGCCCAAGCTCATGGAGCAGATCGAGGTGCCGGTGCAGGCGGGCAATAACGAGGTACTGGAGCGAATGCGCCGAGGCTACACCGTGGAGCAGTACCGCGACCTCGTCCACAAGATTCGCGCGACGATTCCGAATGTGGCGATTCACACGGACATCATCGTGGGCTTCCCCGGCGAGAGCGAGGCGCAGTTCATGGATACCTACAACCTGCTGGCTGAACTCAAGCTCGACAAGGTCCACCTCGCCAAGTTCAGCCCGCGCCCGAACACCGCTGCCGCGCGCTGGGAGGACGATGTGCCTCAGGAAGAAAAAGATCGCCGCCACAAGGCGATTGATGCCTTGATGGAGCAGATTTCCACCGAGATCAACACAACATACCTGGACACCACGCAGCAGGTGCTCGTCGAGGAGGCGCACAAGGGCAAGTGGCGCGGGCGCACGCGCACCAACAAGCTCGTCTTCTTTACGGACCCGCGCGACCGCAAGGGCGATCTCGTGGATGTGCAGATCACCTACACCGGCCCTTGGTCCCTCCAGGGCGTGCCCACCGACCTGCCAATGCCGGAGCGCACTGAGGAAGCCTCGCCCTTCGCGGGGCTCGAATTGCTGCCCCTCATCGGGTAGCCTTCAGGCCAAATGTAGTTTCCAAAAAAAAGCTCGCCACCCTGATAATGGCGAGCTTTTTCTATTCTTTTAAGCAAGGAGCGCCACCCGTATGACAGAAACCTCGATTCCATCGCCCTCGCCAGAATCAACAGGCGAGCGATACCTGCCCGGCTACGAGGCAGCGGAACAGCATCGGATGAGCCGCCGCACGGCGCAGCAGGCCGCTGCGTTTCTCCTACCCCATCTGCGTTCCGGGATGGCGCTACTGGACTGCGGCTGTGGCCCTGGCTCCATCGCCATTGACCTGGCCGAGCTGGTAGCACCGGGTATGGTGGTCGGACTTGATATTGAGATGCGCCAGATTGAGTTTGCGCGCGAGCAGGCGGCGAGACGTGGCGTAGACAATATTCGCTTCGAGCAGGGTTCTGTTTACAAGTTGCCCTTCCCGGATGGCGCATTTGATGTGGTCTGGTCCCATGCCGTTCTCAAGCATCTCAGCGATCCCCTGGCAATCCTCAAAGAATTCAGGCGCGTCCTGCGGAGTGATGGCATGGTTGCGATTAGCGATTTAGATTGGGGGTCGCTCCTCTGGGAGCCCAGCACACCCGAGTTGAGTGAGGTGCGCGATCTCCTCCTGCGTGTCTGGGAGCACAATGGTAGCAGCCCCTATTACGCTCGGCACCAGCGCCGCCTGCTACGGGAGGCAGGCTTTGCCCGAACCGAAGCCTGGGCGGGCTCCACCTATCCTTCGTACGCGGGCCGGAGCGACAGCACCCGCCACTGGGCAGGCGTCCTGACACGCTGGTTCGAGGAACCCGCCTTTGTCACCACCGCTCATAAGCAGCTTGCCGTTGACGACTTCCAACTTGCTGCCATGAAAGAGACGATTCGGGCCTGGGGCGAGTCTCCCGATGCCTTCTTCGTTGTCTTGCCCTGCTCCGCCATGGGTTGGGTCCGTGCGTCGTCGGAGTGAAATTTACCAACGCCTACAAAGCGGTCCTCTCATCCTAGCGGATGGCGCGATGGGAACGATGCTCCAGCAGGCGGGTCTGCCTGTTGGCACACCTAGCGCGCCTTGGACGCTGAGCCATTCCGCGCAGGTCGCGGCGGTTCACGCGGTCTACGTTGCGGTGGGCTGCGAGCTTGTTCTGACTAACACGCTGAATGCACACGAGTCAATTGTCTACACACAACAAGGCATCGACCTCAACGAGGCGGCGGTGCGGTTGGCACGGCAAAGCGGTGCGCGCTTCGTCGCGGGCTCGCTGGGGCCGGGCGCGGGGGAAAGCCAGGTAGCTGCGTTGCTTCGAGCCGGAGTGGACCTGCTCTGGCTGGAAACACAGCTCAACCTGGCGGAGACGCTGCAAAGCGTGGCGATCTGCCAGGACATAAGTACCCTACCCCTCGTTGTCACCTTCTCTTTCCACCGCGAGAATGGCCGCACACACGTGGGCGAAAGCGCCGCCGAGGTGGCCCGCACCCTGGAAGCCGCTGGTGTGACCGCTGTGGGGCTCAACTGCGGCAATGGCTTGCAGGGCATCGCCGCGCGGCTGACCGAGATGAGCACTGCCTGCTCCCTGCCCCTTGCCCTGAAGCCCAACGCCGGGCTGCCCGCCCTGGAGGCGCAGGGTTGGGCCAGCGAGCTTGCAGCCCTGCTCACCCCACGCGTGCGACTGTTGGGCGGCTGCTGCGGTAGCACCCCCACGCATCTTGCCGTGCTGAAACAACTTTATTTTCATAGGACGCACGAAGTATTGCCTATTGCCAAACATCCCAATTCTTAAAAATGAGTAGCAACCTGAATGTTAGTGCATCGACATGTTGACAACTCTTGTTTCTAACGATAATATTTGTCGTAATGAAATCATCCACCATCATTCTTTATAGGAGCACCTGATATGGCACAGTTCACAAAACTATCGAAGGAAGAGCTAACGACCTTCCAATCCCCTTCTACCGGCGAACGTTCACGAGTACGCGATGAATACCGAGGCTATCTTGAAGGTCTAAGCGATGGAGAAGGTGGCGAACTTCGTCTCGAAGGCGGCGAAAAGAAGATAACTGTCAAAAATCGCCTCAAACGCGCCGCAAAGGATATGAACATGGCCCTTGAGTTCAAGCGCTCCGGCGAGGGTCTCGTCCGCTTCTGTGTCGGCGCGGCTGACAACTAACCTATAGAGAATTGCGGAGTTTGGACACCCGGTATACAATCAGCCTGTTCCTCTACAAAATTCGTGATTGGCTTTTAGAACCTCTGCGCCAACACTTTTGCGAAGGGTGACGACCTCCAATGGGGTAGCGCTCAACCTCCTGCGGCGAGGAAGGGCAACGCTCCGGGTAGTTACCCACCTGTTCAACAGGATCGCACGAGTTTCTGAAGCACACGGTTTTGCGGAGGAATCTTCTTTGCTATAGCTGAGACGCTGTCTGACCACAGGCAGCGTCTTTTTTATGCGTCAAACTGATTGACACCGCTTTTTGGCGCGTGTTATGCTACTTGGCAGACAGCCAACTGTGCAACCGTACAGATAGGAGCCTCATGCGACGGGAACGTGTTTCTGAAGACATCTATATCTTCACCAGCGAGATGTATGCCCAGGTCACGGCGAGCGTGATTCTCACGGAAGAGGGTGCTATTGTGATCGACACCCTTCCCTTCCCGGCGGAGAGTCGTGAGATGGCGGACTTTGTGCATCGTCGACATTCGGCGGGTGCCCGCTACGTGATCAACACCCATTTCCATGCGGACCATGTCTATGGCAACTATCTCTACCCCGAGGCCCAGGTCATCGGCCATCACCGGTGTCGGGGCTCGCTGTTGAACATCACCTCCATTCAACTGGATCAGGCCAAGGCCAATACCTCCGGGCTGGAGGATGTATCGATTGTTGCCCCTACCATCGTCTTCCAAAATGAGATGGGGCTCCATCTGGGCAACCGCTCGCTACGCCTGATGCACCTGCCCGGTCATTCGGAAGATGGGATCGGCATTTTTGTGGATGGGGATCGAATTCTCTTTTCCGGGGATGCCGTCATGCCAGTCCCCTATTTTGGGGCGGGCGACCCCGCCACGCTACGCAGTACATTGGAGCATGTCGCTGAACTGAGCCCTGAAAATATTGTGCAGGGGCATGGTGAAACGCTGCTGCGCGGCGAGATTGTAGAAACCC
>JACCSL010001011.1 GCA_013812995.1 Ardenticatenales bacterium
GTAAAACGTAAAACGTAAAACGTAAAACGTAAAACGTAAAACGTAAGTTACGGATTACAGCTTGAGGTTTAGCAAGAATCGGAGCCCTATTATGGTTGCAAATGCCTCTGACAAACGCCCGCTGCTCATCGCGGCGGACTGGCAGAGCCGTGCGCTGCTGCTAGCCGAGCTACAGGAGCGCGGCATCGAGGTGCGCACCGAGGCAGGCGTGCGCTGGACCGTCAAGGCACTCATGGCCGAGCCCCTCGCCCCACCGCTGATTTTCCTTGACACGCACGGGGATCCCGATGCCACACCGGAGAAAGTCGAGCGGCTGCTGGCAATTTTGGCAGAGGACAACGTGACACCGGCGCTGCTCCTGCTCGTGGGCGTCTTCGAGCAGGGAATGTGGCAGGAGGCACCTGGGGCGCGGGTCACACTCCTGACCCGTCCCAAAACCGTGGGGGAGATGGCGCGCCTTATTGAGGAAAAGTTAGCAGAGCGCGCCGACCACTAGGGAGGAAATGGTCAGACTTCCGTCACAAACAAGTCAGTCGCAGCCAGACGAGGTATGATATCTTACGCTTACAACGAATTCCTGAAGGAGCCTGAAATGAAAACAACGTATCGATCTTTGCTGATGTTATTACTTCTATGCGCGACCCTGTTCTCGCTCGCGCCCATCCAGGCCGCACCGCCCGCGCAAACAGGCGGCGACTGGGCCATCCCGAACGGTCATTTCTTCACGCAGGCCGCCAGTGGTCAGGGTGGCTTCAGCGTGCTGGACAACAGCGAGGCGCGCTTCTGGGCCGAGTTCCAGCGGCTGGGCGGCCTGCAAAATGTCGGCTACCCGATCTCGCGCCGCTTCGTCTACGATGGGTTCGTGACGCAGGCGTTCCAGAAGCTCGTGCTCCAGTGGCGGCCCGAGGTGGGGCAGGCGTGGCCTGTCAATATCTTTGACGAGCTTTCCCGGCACAGCTTCGACCAGCGCCTCAACAGCACGCGGCAGACACCCTACCCGCTCCAGAACTTCGACCCGGCGGGCGCAACCTGGGCGCAGATCGTCGCCAATCGACAGGGGCTGCTGACGGAGAATGCAGCGATTCGCACACGGTACTTCTCGGTGCGTGACCCGCTGAACGTCTTCGGCCTGCCGGTCTCGCGCGTGGAGGATATGGGGAACCATTACGCGGTGCGCACGCAGCGCGCTGTCTTCCAGCAGTGGAAAGAGGCGGTGCCCTGGGCGGCCAAGGGACAGGTAACGATTGCCAACGGGGGCGACATCGCCAAGGAGATGGGCTGGCTCGCGGGGCCTGCTATCCTCCCGGAAGCCGCGCCCGGCCAGGGCGGCACGCTGCCCACAGCAACGCCTGCGCCCACGATGTCGCCCACACCGGGCAGCACGCCGGTGGCTGGCAAACCCTGGGGTACAGAAGAGATCCTGGTCGGCTCTGGAACGCCCAGCCGCCTCTATGCCCTCCAGGAGCGTTCTGTCGAACTGACGGCGGAGCGACGCACGGATGTCGAACATCGCCTCTTGCTGAGCGATAACCTGGGAACGAACTGGAGTGCCTTCGAGGGTGGGCTACCCTTCAAGGATAGCTGCCTGCGGGACATGACCATCGACCCAACGGTGCAGGACGGACTCTACGCCATCACCTGCCAGGGCTTCTACCGTTGGACGAACGGCGCGTGGGTCAAAGTCGCCAACCAGGGAAGTGCTGTTACGCCTGGTAACCCGCAACAGATTTGGCACACAACCCCTTCTAGCATCGTACGCAGTGACGACGGCGGACTTACCTGGGTCGAGGCGGCGGCAAACCTGTACGCTGGCTCGAGCGGCAATGGTATACCAAGCGAGAAGCTCATCGTCACAGCAGGAACTCCCCCCACGGTGTATGCCACGTTGTCTGTGGGTCGGAGCGGGACCACCCTTATGCGAGCGACGCCCGGGGGTACTTGGACTACCCTCCAGCCACCACGCACGGCCTTTCTCACGGCTTTCTACGGAATGGTACGTCACGACGCAAGTGGTGCACTCTATCTCTCCCTTACGTTTCAGAAAGAAATCTGGCGTATCCCCAACCCCACGGCCAGCCCTGAGCAGGTAATTTGGGAAAAGGTGACCAGCTTCAGTAGCATGGGCAAGGAGAACGCAACCCTCATGGCAGCGGCGCAGGGGGCGAACGGGGTTGTTCTCTTCGCCGCCTTCTCCAACACCGGAGACAGCAACGCGTCCACCTATCGCTCCCAGGATAGCGGGCAGACGTGGCAGATCGTGACCTTCCCCTAATCATAAAGTTCTAAAAAGAGGCGCGAGCATCACGGCTCGCGCCTCTTTTTGTTTGGGAACTGGCTAGTCACCCGTAAATTTGGAGAGGTTGTCGCTCGCTAAACGTGGCCTTATAGTTCGCGCGGCAAAGAAATGAAAGGAGACAGCGATGTCTGACCCCCAAATGGCACCCTATGGCTCGTGGCGCTCACCCATCACCCCGGATCTGATCGCGTCGGAGTCGATTGGCCTCGGCTCGATCAAAGTAGATGGCGCGGACCTCTACTGGCTGGAGAGTCGTCCCTCAGAGGCCGGACGCTTGGCCATCGTGCGGTGCGCGCCCGACGGGACCATCAGCGAGGCACTCCCGCTGCCCTTCAACGCGCGCACCCGCGTCCACGAGTACGGCGGCGGCGCGTATCTGCTCCACGAGGGCACTATTTACTTCTCGAACTTTGCGGACCAGCGCCTCTACCGCCTGCGCCCCGGCGAGCCGCCGGAGCCGCTCACCCCGGAGGCTGCGCTGCGCTACGCGGACGGCGTCATGGATAGCCGTCGCCAGCGGATTCTCTGCGTGCGCGAGGATCACCGTGTGACAGGGCAGGAGGCGACCAACACGCTCGTGGCGCTCTCGTTGGCGGGCAATGACGAGGCTCAGGTGCTTGTCTCCGGCAACGATTTCTATTCCTCCCCGCGCCTGAGCCCGGACGGGCAGTGGCTGACTTGGCTCACCTGGAATCACCCACACATGCCCTGGGACGCCAGCGAGCTCTGGCTGGCCAAGATCGACGCCGATGGCTCCCTGAAAAATGCACAGCGTATCGCGGGTGGGGAGGGCGAGGCCATCGTCCAGCCCGAGTGGTCGCCCGAGGGCACGCTCTACTTTGTCTCTGACCAGAGCGGCTGGAGCAATCTCTACCGCTGGCGCGACGGACAGGCCGAACAACTGCTCGTCATGGAGGCCGAGACCGGGCCGCTCCCCTGGAACTTCGGCGGCTCGACCTACGCCTTTGCCTCAGAGCAGCACCTTGTCTTTGCCTATGTGCGCCAGGGAACCTGGGCGCTGGCGAGCCTCGACACGCAGGGCGGTGCGATGGAGCCCATTGAGACCCCCTACACCGATTTCTGGAGCCTCCACACCATCGGCAATCATCTTTTCTTCGTCGCGGGCTCGCCTACGGAGCCGCCCGCCATCGTCCAACTCGATCTGGAGAGCGGGCAATGCACCGTGCTGCGCCGCTCCATGTCCGTCCACGTGGACCCTGGCTATTTCGCCGCGCCGCAGCCCATTGAGTTTCCCACCGAGAACGGCCTGACCGCGTATGGCTTCTTCTACCCGCCCACCAACCACCACTTTGTGGCACCCGCTGGTGAGCGCCCGCCGCTCCTGGTCATGTCCCACGGTGGCCCCACCGCTGCTGTCAGCAACACCTTGGACCTGGGGATTCAGTATTGGACGAGCCGGGGCATCGCGGTGCTCGATGTGAACTATGGGGGTAG
>JACCSL010001041.1 GCA_013812995.1 Ardenticatenales bacterium
CCTACTACTCTGTCCAGACAGGCTACCTGACGGAAACCAAAGTTATCACCTACACCGATCCCGCCACTTATGTCTATCCAGGGCCGATCACGGAGACGAAAGTCATCTCGGACAATGGTGGTGGGCTCTACTTCATCTATGCCACCGGGGCGTTTACCAACAACACCTTTACGGAGAACGAGGCAACGGCGAACGGCGGCGGGCTTTACATTGCGGGTAGCGACGTCAAGTTCTGGAATACGTTGATCGCGCAGAACAATATCTATGTGGGCTCCTACATCACGGACACCGACACCTACTTTGCAGGTAGCGGGGCGCTCATCGCAAGCTCCACGGCAGAGTTCTACCATAGCACCATCGCGGATAATACCAACCTCCACGGAACCACCGCGCTGACCGATACGACCGGGCTCTATATCTCCATGCGCGCGGGCAACGCAGCGAGCACCGTTACCACATCGAACAACATCTTTGCCAACCAGGATGTGGCCCTCTACGCGGGCGAAGGTTCGTCCCAGGTGCTGGGAACGTCCAATGTCTGGTGGAATAGCACCGAGCGCCACTGGAGCAACAATCTTTTCGACGACTTCGCCGCGCACTATTTCGGTGACCCTCAATTCGTGGACGCGGCCGCCGGAGACTATCGAATCAAGGCCGAGTCTGCGGCCTTTGACGTGGGTACGGACATAGAGGGATTGGACACGGATATCGAGGGCCAGCCCCGTCTGCGCGGCTTCGCGCCGGATGCAGGAGCCTACGAGCAGCACTTTACCAAGGGGCTATACCTCACACAGAGCGCCTCCTCGGATATTATCGCCGACACCCAGACCTTCAAGTACACCGTGCGCATCGCCAACCACAGTAGCGCAGCGGTGAGCAATGTGCAGTTCCAGGATACGATTCCTGCCCCGCAGGTGCTCCTCAGTGTGAGCTCCAGCGGCAGCACGACCTCCTGCACCACCAACCCCTGCTCCCTCGGTACGCTCCAGCCCGAGCAGGTCGTGACCATCGTGCTCACCGTCAAGGTGGTGGGCAAACCGCCGGTTGGTCAGATTCAGGAGTTGGTCAACCGCGTCACCCTCTCCTCCACCGACATCGTTGCGGGGGCCAGCCACAGCCAGAATGACTACTCCACCTACCTGCAAGAGGTCGTGCTGGGGTCAGCTCCTGCGCTGGTATCGAACAGCACCCTCGCCAGCGAAGCAGACGCCGCGGTGGGCAGCCTTGCCACCACGGCGGTCCACACAGGCGGGTGTCGCATTCACCTGAATGGCAAGGACTACGCCACCCTGACGGCGGCGCTGGCGGCCAGCCTGGATGATACCGATGTCGTCAAGGTCAGCGGGAACTGCGCGGTCAGCACCACCACCGTGAAATACAAGGTCACGATTCAGGGCGGTTGGAGCACAGACCTCACCGAGCTTGATCCGACCAAGTACCCGACCACCCTCCAGGCCGTGGGCGGACGCCACTTCACCCTTGATGGCGAGATCGAGCCTGTGATCGAAAACTTCAAGCTGACAGGCGGGACCGGCGCATCCGGTGGCTCCATTCTCGTCAATGGGGCAGGTGGAACCCTGCGTAACCTCCACATCACCGGCAACAGCGCCACGAGTAAGGGCGGTGGCATCTACATCGGCCCCAACTCTGTTCCCGTCATCGAGCAATCGCTCATCGAGAATAATAGCGCCAGCAGCGGTGGGGGCGGCGTGGCCTTTGTCGAGAGCGGCGCAACCCTCAAGGATAGCATCGTCCAGAACAACACTGGCCCCTCAGATGGCGGCGGTATCTACCTGGATAACAGCGGCGCGCAGATTATGCGCGTGACGGTCAAGGGTCATAGCGTCTCTGGCAACGGGGGCGGCATTTACATGAGCAACAGCCCTGCCCAGGTCATGGGGGGCAGCATTACCAACAACTCCGCTGGCAAGGGCGGTGGCATCTACGCGGACAAGAGCGCGGCCACGGTGGCCGACAACCTGATCCAGAACAATAGCGCCAGCAAATCAAGCAAGACGCTCTACCTCTTCTATGTGATGACCGGGTCGGGCGGCGGGGGTGGCATCTACGCGGAAGAAAGCGCCATCCGTATCATGCGCAACCGCATCCTGGCAAACAGTGCCCCGGATGGCGGCGGCGTCTACCTCTGGTCTGCCCCGAGCGCGGCCCTGCTGGAAGGCAACGTCATCGCGCGGAATAGCGGCGGCGGTATCTTCATTCGCCAGTTGTCCCCGCTGTTCAAGGTTTATATTATCTTCCCGCCGCTGCTGCTGCCGGACCTGACCAAGAATCCCCTGGCACCCATGGACCTGCCGACCAGTGCCATCGCTATTCGGCACAACACGATTATCAACAACAGCGGAAAGGGGATATGGGTGGTGGGGCGGGCCTATGTCGCCCTCGCCAACAACATCATCTCGGGCAACAGCGGTACAGGGGTCGATCTCAAGACAGAGAGCATCCCGCACCTCTACTTCCTGTTCATCCCTGGCTTCGGATTCCTCATTCCGATTGTCATTCCCATCCCGACCTTCTACGCGCCCAAGGCTACCATCGATCACACGCTGTGGGGACCGGGGGGCAAGAGCACGGCGAAGTCCGAATCCGTCTTTGCTAGCCTGAGCACCTCCAATGACCTGACGGGCCATCTCGCCTTCAAACCTGATGGCTATCACATCAAGCGCATCTCGACGGCCTACGCCGCCGGAGCCAACTCGGATGTTAGCCTGGACATTGATGTGGAAACGCGCGTCCAGGGTGGAACCGTTGACATCGGCGCGGATGAATACACCTTCCGCGACACGCTCTATGTCACTCCCTCTGGCAACGATACAGAGGCGGATATCCGCAAGCGCTGCCGGGACTGGAAGAAACCCTGTTCCCTCCAGCAAGCATTAGAGGCTGCCAGCGAGGGTAGCCTGCTCAAGCTATCTGGTGGAAGCTACACCCAGGTTTATACCAAGGAAGGGCAGAGCCAGGTTGCCTACGTGGACAAGACCATCACCATTCAGGGTGGCTACTACGTGGCAGAATCGAGCCAGTATGATGATTCCCTCAATGGAACGGCCAACAAGAAGGATTGGGAGTATCCCTACCCGTCAGAGAATCCCTCAATTCTCAACGCAGGCGGAACGGGCCGTGCGCTCTACATCGTCGGCGACGAGGTCAAGCCGGAAATCTTCGGGGTCCATCTGATCGGGGGCAACGCCTCTGCCGCTGGTATGAACGGGCTGGGGGGTGGTGTCTACGTCATCAGCGCCACCGCCACGATCAGCAATGTGCAGATTTACAATAATGTGGCGCTCTCGGGCGGCGGCACCTACCTGCATGGCAGCCCCTCGACGATCCGTGGCAGCACGATTAAGAACAACACAGCGACCTCGGGCGCGGGCATCTATATCAGCGCCACGGACGCGCTTATTCAGGAGAACACCCTCCAGAGCAACAAGGCCACGGACGGCGGTGCCTTCTACATCACCACGGGCAAGAGCAAGGTGATCTCCAATACACTCTCGCTCAACGAAGCCATCGGAAACGGCGGCGGTATCTACCTGAGTAGCAGCGATGAAGTTATCATCGAGGCCAACACGCTCAGCACCAACACGGCAGCGGTTGGTGGGGGTGGACTCTACGCGGTCACCAGCACCGGCATGATCAACCGTAACACCCTCACTGGCAACATCGCGTCCGAGGGCGGCGGCTTCTACTTCAAGGCGGGCGAGGATAAGCTCACGCTGAACGTGGTCTCGGCGAACAAGGCCACAAAGAACGGTGGTGGGTACTTCCTCAATGCCGCCGCAAGCTCGATTGTCAGCGATACCGTGCGCAGCAACACAGCGCCGACGGGCGGTGGCTTCTACATGGTGGACGCCAAGCCTTCAGGCATCAATGGCGTCATCATCGAGTCGAACATCGCGGCCAGCGATGGTGGGGCCGCCTACCTGCTGGCAAGCGCGGCCTCCTTCGCCAATAGCCAGATCAACAACAACCAGGCCGGGCTGGGGGGTGGAGCCCTCTATGTCAACTCCTTCAGCGCCGCGACTCTTACAGGCAGTACGCTCAACAATAACCGCGCCACCCAGGATGGGGGTGCCATCTACGTGAAACTCAGCGAGACCTCGCTGGAAAACAGTATGATCATGACGAACACGGCACGCTCCGGGGCTGGCATCTACATGAAGCTCGGCTCAGGGGTCATTGCTGGAACCGCTGTCTCCGGCAACAAGGCCACCTTGTTGGGCGGCGGCATCTACCTGGAAGAGAGCGCGACAGAGGTCAGCGGGGGTAGCCTCATTGGCAACACGGCGCAGGATGGGGCCGGGATTTACATGGTGAATTCCAACAGCGCCTCCCTGGTCAGCACCACGGTTCTAAATAACATTGCCGCCAATAACGGCGGTGGTGCCTTCCTGTCGAGCAGCAACATCATCGTTCAGGGCAACACGTTCCGGGGCAATAAGGCGATTTCCGGTGGTGGCCTGTACGTGTCGGGGAGCAAGCTCACGCTCAGCGAGACGGTGGTGGCCGCCAATGAGGCCACGCTCCATGGCGGTGGTCTCCTCCTGATGAACGGGAGCGATAGCACCATCCAGAACCTGGCAGTGGTAGACAACAGGGCGACCAACCTGGGGAGCGGCCTCTATATTTCCGCCTCTTCTCCGGAGCTGGCCCATATCACCTTTGCGCGCAACAGCGGCGGGAATGGCACCGGCATCCACGCCACCGACGATGGCGTGAAGTTCAGCACCATCTCTGTGCTAAACAGCATTGTCGTCGATCAGATCATGGGCATCAACGTGACTGAGGGGAGCAGCGCCACGCTGGAAACCACCTTCTGGGGCGTGGATGACACCGCCAACGACGAAGATTGGGGCGGTGAGGGAACCATCGTTACGGGGACGACCCATATCCGGGGCGTGGTCGCCTTTGACACCGACGGCTATCACCTGAGCCCCGACTCGGCGGCCATCGACGAGGCCGGGATGCCTGCCATCGTGATGAAGGATGTCGATGGCGAGGATCGCCCTCGCGGGGACGCGCCCGACATCGGCGCGGATGAGTATGTGCCTCGCACCTGCTTCGCGCAGCTTTCCAGCAATCCCAGCATGAGCTATACGACTGTTCAGGCGGCGGTGGACGCTGCCATCGCTGGGGACACGGTGAAGGTCGCGGGTACCTGTTTGGGCGTCCAACGTCGGAACGGGCTCACCCAGTCCGTCTACGTGGACAAGAACATCACCATTCGCGGTGGCTATAGCATCGACGACTGGACGACCTCTTACCCGATCAGCCAGACTACGACCATTGGCGCTGGCTCGGCGGGACGC
This sequence comes from Ardenticatenales bacterium, assembly GCA_013812995.1. Lineage (GTDB taxonomy): Bacteria > Chloroflexota > Anaerolineae > Ardenticatenales > Ardenticatenaceae > JACCSL01. The sequence goes on from JACCSL010001041.1 coordinate 5,328, forward strand.
ATCTTCTACATCACGGGCGACGTTGCCCCGGTCATCGAGAATCTGCGGCTGAGTGGCGGTAGCGCCAACACGCTCGGCGGTGGTCCGCTCGGGGCGGATTCCGGTGGCGCGGTGTACGTCAACGGGTCGCGGCCGATCTTCCGCAACAACGATATTCTGAGCAGCAATGCCAAGTATGGGGGTGGCTTCTATCTCAAGGCGAGTACGGCCAGCCTCATTGACAACCAGATCATCAACAACAAGGCCGACAACGGTGGTGGCGTCTACCTCGATACGAGCAATGCGATCATCAGCGGCAACTACTTCGAGAAAAACCTGGCAACGAATGGCGCTGGTATCTTCATCGGCACCACCGAGGATGCCACCATCACCAACAATACGCTGACGGGGAATATCGCAACCTACGGCGGTGCTTTCTTCCTCGACAGAAGCAGCACCACGGTCGAGGGCAACGAGGTATTGACCAATACCGCACGCTCCGGCGGTGCCTTCTACCTGGACCTGAGCGCGGCCAGTGTCGTCAGCAACACCATCCGCGCCAACGTGGCGAGCCTGGAGAATGGCGGTGGTATCTACCTCGGCTTCAGCAACGCGACGGTGGACAACAACATCATCGAGGGCAACAGCGCGGTCAATGTCGGTGGTGGTATCTACCTGAATGGCAGCGCCGCGACCATTAGCCGCAGTACGGTGTTCAGCAACACGGCGAAGAGTGGCGGTGGTATCTACCTGGATGTCAGCAATAGCACCCTGGTCAACAACTTCGTTACCCATAACCGCGCCACCGCAACAGGGAGCGGCGTCTACCTGGTGGGCTCCGTTGTCACCATCAAGCACAACACCTTTGCCGGCAACAGCGGCGGTGATGGCAGCGCCCTCTACCTGACCAGCAGCAGCAGCAAGGCGAGCCAGGCCACGATGAGCAATAGCATCGTGGCGAGTCATCAGGTTGGCGTGGCGCTGGCGGCTGGCAACACGATAGACTCGAAGGCAACGATTTGGTACAACAACATGTCCAAGACGGTGGGTACCGGAACACTTACCACCAGCGTGGCAGACGTTGTGGGCAATCCCGCCTTCGTCGATGCCAACGCCTACGACTATCACATTCTCAAGGCTAGCGTGGCCCTGGATGCCGGTATCAGCAGTGATCTTACCCTGGACGTGGATGGTCAACCGCGCCCCGGCGGAGAGGGGTACGATGTGGGGGCGGATGAATACTATCAGCCCGAGATGGTGCTCAGTATCTCTTCCACGCCTGAGCCAGCCGTGGCGGGGGACACCTTCACCTATCTATATCGTGTCAACAATACAGGCAACATCGACCTGCACGGCATCGTGACAGCGTCTCTGCCGGTGACGGTCACACCCTCAGGCGTGATGACCTGGACGAACGTGACCATTGGGCAGGGAAGCACCTGGGAACAGAACGTGTCGGTGAGTGTACCGATCACCTATGCGGGCTCGCTTCCCACCACCATGTACGCCACGATGCAGGAAGGGGCCAAGGGAAGTCATGGGTATACGGCCACCTCGGAACGTCCCGAGGCGGGGATCGAGGCATCCGTACTGGCGTCTGCCACGGTCGTGAAGCCGGGTGACAAGATTCGGTACACCCTCGTCGTGCGAAACACAGGCAACGTTACCGTGAATGCGCGCGTTACCAATACCATCCCTTCGCAGGTCACGACGACCGCCCTCGACCCCTTGACGTTCTCTCTGGCGTCGGGCAATTCGTGGGTGCATTCCTATGATGCGACGGTCGATACCAATGCAACGGGGACCCTCACCAACAAGCTGGATGTCACCACGTTGCAGGGAGTTTCTCGTTCTGCCACGGCGACCACGCTCATCGGGCAACCTGCGCTGCAAATTCACAGTCAGCCCAGTGGCGACCCTGTGGTAGCGGGCAAACCCATGACCTATACCTTGGTGCTGACCAACACCGGGAACATCACCCTGACCTCGGCCATTACCAACACCTTCCCGCAGGGGGTGACACCGAATACGCCTAAGCTCTGGTCACAATCCATTGCGCCCGGCGTGGTTTGGACGCAGAAGCTCTCGGTAACCGTCCAGCCTGGCTTCAGTGGTCTGCTGACCAACACCCTCCAGATTACCACCAAGGAAGGGCTGAGCGGTTCTCATACCACCACCGTGCTGGCGCAACTCCCCAAACCGGGGCCAACGATCCAATCGGTCAAGAATGGGAACTGGGAGGATGCCTCGACCTGGACGCCGAGCCGGGTGCCGAACGAGAGCGACGTCGTTCTGGTGAACTCGGACCATACCCTGGATAGCACCTGCCTCTTCACCGTGGCGGGGCTGGAGAACCGGGGCATTCTCCTCTGCTCCTCCAGCAGCGCCGTCGTCACAGTCACCCTGTCGATCTATAACAGCGGTCAAATCCTTGGGCACAACGGGGCGGAGGCGACGACGACCACCGCCGCCGAGGCAGGCGGCACCATCGAGGTGCGCGCCGATACGATCTCCAACACCGGGACGATTCAGGCCGGGGATGGCGGCGATGCCCTTGGCGCAGGGACGGGTGGCGCAGGCGGATCGGTCACGGTGATCGTACCGACTGGCGCGCTGCTCAATAGCCCCGATGGCGAGATTCTGGCGGGGAATGGCGGGGCCAGCCCCGCCGGTGTGGGTGGCCCCGGTGGGGCCGCCACCGTCGAGGGTGACAATGCGGTTCTGGACAACAAGGGCCTCATCAAGGGCGGTGATGGCGGTGACGGCAGCGCCACAGCAGCAGCTTCTAGCTCGGGCGGGGCCGGTGGTCCGGTCAGCGCTGAGG
>JACCSL010000214.1 GCA_013812995.1 Ardenticatenales bacterium
CCGAGACCCTCGCCCAGTGGGACAGGCACCGCGCCACCTGGGCGAGGCAGGTGGACCGCATCATCGTTCTGGAAGGAACCCGCCCCCAGCGCCCGCCGATGGACCCGGCGGTATTCGAGGCGTGGCGTCACTCCACCGCGCGCCTGAACGCCATTGAGGAGGAACGCGCGCTTCCCTACCTGCTGGTGGCGATTCCCACGCTGGCCCGTGCTGAAACGCGCGGGGAGTCCCTGGCCGAGCTGGAAACTCTGCTGCTGCCCGCCCTGGATGTCACTCTGCCCCGCTTGCAGGAAGAAATCGGGCGGGTGCGGGACGCATTTTCGGGGGCGCAGGAATTGGTTCTGTGCACGGGCCAGCAGTACGAGCTACGCATGAACCTTGGGACGCGCCTGCTGCTGGCCGATGATGGCTACATCGATGAGGCGGACCGGGGACGGGGGGCTATTGTCTCAAATCTGCCAGCGGGCTCGCTCTATACCACGGTGTTAGAGGAGGAAAGCGAGGGAATCGTCTGGCTAGAGCAGGTTGGGCAGGCGAGGGAGGTGCAACTGGATTTTCAGGGTGGGCGCATTGTACAGATAACGGCCAGGGAGGGGCGTGACGAGGTCGAGGCGCTCTTTGCGCAACACTCCGGCGAGCCCCGCCGCGTCAGCCACATTGGCATTGGACTCAATCCCGCCGTCCGCCAGGCGATGGAGTGGACGCTGGTCGATGAGCATGTGTATGGGGCGCTCTTCCTGGCCCTGGGAGAGAATCGCTACATGGGCGGGCAGAATGAATCCTCCCTGAATATCGACTTTGCCATCACCGATGGGACGCTGCTGGCCGATGGACGCGCCATTGTTCAGGATGGCCAGGTCGTCGTCTGAGATTCCTCCTCTGGCAGCAATCGCCCGGTTTGCAGTATGTGCTTTAGCCGCGCGCGCGCCCAGAGACGGTTGCTAAGCACAAACCAGAGAAATGCCACCGCGCCGCCCAGTTCCCAGAGCCACAACTCGGGGCGGCGAGTAAAGGTGTACCAGTAGGCGCGCTTGATGTCCGGCTGCTCGCTCCCCGATCTGCGCCAGACATGGAAGCGCCAGCCCCGGACGGGCCAATACCAGGTATCGGGGAAGAACCAGAGCCGATCCACCAGCGCGTGACCGTTGAAGGCCAGCGCATATACCATGCGATGCGGAGCCTTCCAGAACACCAACAAGAAGAGAGCGAGGTGAAAGAGCAGGGTGTGGGCAAAGAGCACCGCACTCTTGTACCTTTTATAAAAGTAGGCCCACGCGAGCGGCTTGTCGATGAGATCGGCCCCCATCGCGGCTAGCGCAACTAGGCGGTAATCCGCTTTCTCGAAGGTTCCCGTTCGTTTCTGAATCTCGCTGAGCGCGGCGAGGGTGTAGGCAACGTGGCTGGGCGGTAGCATCGTAATTTTCTCCTAGTGGTCTGTCAGGGATGAGGTGATGGATAAGGGCATTGGGAAGGGTTGATAAGAACGTAAAACGTAATGCGCTCTCATCCAACGACGCTTGACGCACCACTAGCTACAAAACAAGTCGAACAAATCGTTGTCGCGCGTCGTAATCGTAATCGTCCGTTCTCCGGTCGCAGTACGACAACGGACGATTACGACTCCCGATTACGATTACGATAGCGATGTCTGAGTTATTCAATCGTCAGTCTTAAGTTGTTTATTCGACTCCCACTACCTGGAAGCGCCCGATACGCACCTGCTGGCCCACAGCGGTAAACTGCTCCCCCTCCAGCAGATAGCTGCTCAAACGCCACTCATACAGGCCCTCTGCTGTTTCCGCAGGAATCACCAAGGAAACGAGGAGGCGCGCGGGTTCCCCGGCGGGCCACTCTGTTGGGGGGTAAAAGGGGTCGGGGGGAAACTCTGCCTGGGCGATGGGCGTCCCGGCGGCGTCAAAGAGTTGCAGGGAGAAGGAGAGTTTTTCGTGGAGAGGGGCATTTGGGAGGAGAGCAATAGAGAGCGTGACCAGATCGCCCGGCTGCACCCGGAGCGCGGTGGGCTCCCAGCCAATGACACTCAACGCTGGAGCCAGGTCCGGTTGCAATGGCGGCTCCGTGGGCATCGCGGCAGGCCCCTGCACCGCCACGAGCGGCCCCGCGTGTGGGTGCAGATCGAAGCGCTGCTCAAGCCCGGCCATCGGCTTGGCAAGCAGCACGGGGCGGCCCCATTGCAGGGCCCACTGAACCAGCGCGGCGACGGTGCGATGCTCCGGCGCAGGCGTGATGAGTGGGGCGAGCACCAGAAGGTCGGGGCGCTGTCCCTCCGCAAACTGTGCATACCAGAGCGGCACCAGATCGTCCCGGTCATTCGTCACAAGGATGGCGTTGGGCGGCGGGTTGGCCGCCAGAATCTCATCAACGCGCGCGCGGGGAGCCTCGTGTCCAGCGCGGGAGAGCGGCATCTCGCCCAGCTGGAGGCGCAGGGGGACAAGGAGCAGCGCCAGGCTCAGGAGCAGCGCCACCCGCGCCGAGAGGTCCGGCGCAATGAGCAGATGGCGTACGACTAGGGCGATACCCCCGAAGGCGAGCACCGTTAGCGCCAGCCACGCCGGGATGAACATGACCTCCACATCGCCGATGGCGTAGA
>JACCSL010000097.1 GCA_013812995.1 Ardenticatenales bacterium
CGGTGTCCAACGGCATGTCTAGCAGGGTAAGAAGCGCGGCCAGGTCGCTGGCTCTCTTCGTCCCTTGCCAGGTCCGGAATCTCTGGCCCAACACCACACTGATCATCTCCTTGACAGTTGCTCGCCCACCCGTGCCCACAATCGCGATGATCTGAAGGTGAGGAGAGGTATGAGAGCGTCGCCCGCTGATCAACTTCTGAATCGCGGCGCGCCCATTCTCTACCACAAAGAGCACCGGCGGCTGGAGCGGCTCCCCGGACGTCGTCGCGCCACTCACGATCTGAGCCCCAATCCCCGCAAACTCTGCCGCTGCCCCTTCCGCCACCACCACCACTGCCCCGCGCCGCACCGCCTCTATAATATCTTCCCGTCTCGTGCCAGTCCCCAGCGCCACAAAGGCCCCGCCCGGTTCAACGCCCTGGCTCTCCAGGACCCAGGGCGTCACCTCTCGCCCCACCTCTTTGCCAGAGGCGGAGTGGCCCGTAAGCCCCGTATAAATCTGCGCAAGTGTCGCCACAATCCCTAAATCCTTAATTTCCGTCAACACTGGCCCCAAGTAGCCGGTACTGGTCAGGGGCAATATTGTAATAATTGAGGAGCCGTTGCGTCAGCCGTTTGAAGGTGGGAGCCGCGCTCATGGAGCCCCACTGGCTATCTCCAAGGGGCCGGTCCAGTTTCACCAGGACGATAAAGACCGGGTCATCCGCAGGGGCGAAGCCGATAAAGCTCGCAATGGTGTCTGTGGCGTGATACCCTCCCGGAATCGGCACCTGCGCGGTCCCCGTCTTGCCGCCGATACGCCACCCCTCCACCAGCGCCGTTTTCGTCTCGATCTCGACCGCATCGGCCATCATTAATTGCATCGTCTGAGCAATGGCTGGGGAAACACTATTTCCCCGCACCAGAATGGGCCGTTCCTGAAGATGACCGTGATTCACGATGGCCTTCACCACGCGCGGCTGCATCAATTGCCCATTGTTGAGCAAACTCGCCACCGCCGTAATCATCTGGATCGGCGTTACCGCGATACCCTGTCCAAAAGCATTGGTGCCCAGGTCACTCGCGTGCCAGATGCCATCCCCCGGACGCTTGACGCTGCCCGACGCCTCACTGCCCAGATCGATTCCCGTGGGCTGCCCGAAGCCAAAGCCAGCAACGTAGCGGTAGAATCTCTCCGCCCCCAGCAGTGTATTCAACCAGGCCGTGCCCGTATTCAGGGAGTAGCCCAGAATCTCGGTGACGGTGCGGGTTCCATAGCCATTTCCATCCCAGTTGCGAATGATTCGCCCGCCAACCTCGAAGCTACCCGTGTCATTGAAGGGTGTCTCCGGGGAAACCAGCCCCGTGTCCAGCGCCGCCGCCACCGTGATCACCTTGAAGATCGAGCCGGGCTCGTATTGCTGGGAAACCGCCGGGTCCTGGAAGATTTCTGGCGCATCCAGATAGGTGGTGTAGTTGTTGGGGTCATAGGTGGGGAGGCTTGTCATCGCCAGGATGTCCCCCGTCTTAGGGTCCATCACGATGATGGTTCCGCCCGTCGCCTGATAGTCGCGGATGGCCTGCTCCAGCTCCTGCTCCGCCATGAACTGCACGGAGTGGTCAATCGTCAGAATCAGGTCCAACCCGTTTCGGGTGGGCGTGAAAGGTCGGTGCCCCAGCTTGATCTCCTCGGCTGGCATCGTATCCGGCATCTCGATCTGCTCCACCCCATTCAAGAAGTCGCTGTAGTACATCTCGACCCCCGCCAACCCCCGCCGCTCAGCATTGACGAAGCCAAGCAGATTCGCGGCGAGCGGGCCGTTGGGATAATGGCGGTTGAGCACGGGCTCCAGTACAAAGGAAGCATCGTTCATCTGTACCAGTTGCTGCCCGACCGTATAGGGCAGACTATCGGTGATCATCGTGTAGGGGGCATCACTCAGGAAAATCTCGTGCAGCGCACTGGCATCGAGTCCGGTGATGGTGGCGACCTGGATGGCCGTCTGTTCGGGATAGCTCACCACGTTGGGGGAAACCCCGAACTTGTACGAGACGCTATCTGTCGCCAGCAGATACCCGTTCCGGTCGCGGATCGTGCCACGGGGTTGCGCGGTCGCCCGCTCCAGCGTGGGGCGATTGGCGCGTTCTAGCAACTCTTCGCGCCGCACCACCTGCCAGTACACCAGCCGATAACTCAAAGCGAGCGAGAGCGCCGTGATGCAGGCCAGAACCATTCCCGCGCGCATACGTCGCTGATGGCCCAGCTGCGCTCTCTGGCGCTTGTCTGAGTCTCGCTGGCGAGGCGGGCGATTTTGCGGCAAGCCTCGCCAGCCCATCGGGCCGGGAGAGGAGGGGGGTGCGCTCATTGCGGCTGCCCTGAGCCCAGAACCAGATACTCTGCCGTGGTGCGCGGCGTCATCCCATTGGCCTCGGCATAGCGCATGACATGCGTCGGACTTTCCCGCGCTGCGATCTGCGCCTCCAGTGCCTGATTGCGCTCCTGGAGTTGATGGAACTCCATCTCCATCTGCTCGATGTCGAAGGCCGTTGTGGTACCCTGGCTGACTTCGGCCAAGTAAAGGAAGAGGAGAAGTCCCAGGAGCGTCAGGACAACCATAACCCGGCGCGCCACGGCGCGCGATACGCCGGAGAAGATCGGTATCTCTGGGCGAGGGCGAAATGTGAGGAGCGTTTCGCTCAGAAGTCGGCTAGACATATTCTGCCTTTACCTTTCGTCGTCTGTTGTCATATCCTCAATAGGTAGGCGCTCCGCCACTCGTAGCTTGGCGCTGCGGGCACGCGGGTTGCGCTCGATTTCTGGGGGTGAGGGTATGATGGGCTTGCGCATCGCGCTGCGGCGCTCAAGCGTGGCCCTGTGACCACAGGCACAGAACAGGAGTTGCGGCGGGCAAAGGCAGTCGGTGGCTTCATCGCGAAAGAATTGCTTCACGATGCGATCTTCCAGAGAATGAAACGCGATGATGGCGAGGTGCCCCCCTGGCTTTAACAGGGAAACCGCGTCTGGCAGGACGCGCTTGAGGACGCCTAGCTCATCATTGACCGCAATTCGTAGCGCCTGGAAGGTACGGGTGGCCGGGTGAATCCGATCCCGGCCTTTCTGTCTCACCACGCGGG
>JACCSL010000221.1 GCA_013812995.1 Ardenticatenales bacterium
CAGAACCAGAAACGTAAAACGTAAAACGTAATTACGCTTTGAGGGTGCAGGGTTGGTATCTTTACCACCAACCCCTGTGGCTATCCTATTCAAAAGGGAGACGGGAGCAAAATGGTTACTGTGCTACCAGCTCGTCGATGAGCACCGCTGAAAAGTCTGTCAGGAGTGTATCGGTCTCCTCGCTGTTGGCGAGCACGACGAAACCCAGATTTTCCCCCGGCAGGAAGCCGATCAATGGAATTACATGTGGGACAGATGTTTGTAATTACCAATCCAGACTACCATATTCGTCATGAAGTATGGGAAATTGTGCAAGTTGTCTATCCAGACATCACATTTTCCAATACGAAATACAATCTGGTCGATATTGCCTATGTTCAATACACCTCGACCGAAACGGTGATTGGGACTGTTTTCAAGGAAGAGGAAGATGGGGTCATTATTGCTTTCCCTGGGCGCATGTATTGCGAAGTAGGATTTCTACTATCGGGCGATAAGGCCACCTATCTGAACAGTCTGGACCCGATTGTATATGCCTGATTTCCATTTCCACTCGCGTCGTCAGTGGGCGCTGGGATGGCTCGTGCCTGTCCTCGGCCTGGGCATTCTCTCGCGCTTGCTACCCCTTGGGAACCTGCTTTGGGATAAGTACCTGGGCTTCACGCTGCTCTGGCCGCGTCGATCAATCCAGGCACGCACGATGCTGACGATGCTCTATGTGCTCGCGATTGAACTCTTCCAACGCACCGGGGTGCCAGCGGGCCTCAAACAATCCGAGTATTTTCTTGTCTGGCTCTTTGCCTACGCGGTGCTGGGCTCGCACTTCAGCCTATGGGACCTCCTGGCCTACCTGGTAGGCATCGGGGCGAGTGCGCTGGCCGAGCAGGGAAGCAGGGGGCAAGATTAGCCTTTCGTTATAACTCGACTATTCTCCCTTTCACATGAAGATGATTTTGGGGGCAAGATGAAGGTTATTACCACCCAGGACACACACAGTTCCGAGACGCTGGAAGTTCGATATGACCCCGAGGCGGGCACCTATTGGATCAACAATGCCATCGCCGAGCGCGAGACGGATTTCGAGTCACCAGAGGAATATCTGTTCACGGTTCGTGTCACGTATGGCAAGAAATTCCACCATCTCTCCAGGGTTGAGTTGGACCGGCTGAGCCATGCGACGGACGACGTACCACCAACATAGTACTTTTCTTCCCACAAAGGATTTTTTATGCTTCTGATGGATTTTGCCCTGGCCGAACGGTTGGAAATGAGCGAGATGCTCCGCCAGGCCGCCTACCCCGAGTTGTTGAATGCGCTGGAGCCCGAGGCGGAGGCGGCGCTGGAAGAGGTCGCAGGCGGCTACGCGATTGCGCTGGGTGGGGCCTTCCCGCTGAACCGTGCGCTGGGTCTTGGCATGGCCAGGGAGGTGGATGAGGAGGATCTGGAGCAGGTCGAGGCATTCTACCGGTTGCGTGGGTTACCTGCCGAGATCGAGCTCTGCCCCCTGGCCGACTCTTCTCTGATGATGGAGGTGGCGGCGCGGCGCTATTCGGTGCTCCGCTTTTCCAATTTCTTTGTTCGGCCCCTCCACTGGGACGAGGAGGGCGAGTCCTGGTCCGAGGAGATCAGGATCGAAGAGGTAACGGCGCTGGATGACTGGGCCTGGGCTTCTACCTGGGCGACCTCCGGCGAAGAGGTCGAGTCCGATGACACCACCTTCCTCCTGGATCGTATCGCGGCCCGGCGACCCGGTGTGCGCCTTTTCCTGGCCTGGATTGATGACACCCCGGCGGGCGCGAGCGCGCTCTTCGTCCACGAGGGGCTCGCCACGCTCTTTTCCACCAGCACGCACCCCGCCTTTCGGGGCCGGGGAGCACAACACGCGCTGCTGGAGGCGCGGCTATCCGTGGCGCGCGCGGAGGGCTGTGACCTGGCCCTGGTCACCACGCTGCCTGGCAGTGCCTCGCAGCGCAACATCATGCGCGCCGGCTTTCAAGTCGCCTATACCAAGCCGATTGTGAGACTCGATTTGGAGTAGCCCGCCCCGATCTCTGGGGCGGGCTTGCTCGTGTCAGGACACCGATTCCACCATAGCCGCTGATTTTCCTGCGCCGTTGGTGGCCGCCGGTTCCGTATGCCGTCCGACGAACTGCTTGAGGTAGAGGTCGAGGTAGCGCCCCTCCTGTGCCAGCAACTCCTCGTGCGTGCCCATCTCGATAATGCGCCCCTTTTCGATCACCAGGATGCGGTCCGCGTGGCGAATGGTGCTGAGGCGGTGCGCGATAATGAAGGCCGTGCGCCCTTCCAGCAGTGTCTCCATCGCCTTCTGGATGATGCGCTCGGTCTCGGTGTCTACGTTGCTCGTCGCTTCGTCCAGAATGAGGATGCGCGGGTCGGCCAGCAGCGCACGGGCGAAGGCGATCAGCTGCCGCTGCCCCACGCTGAGCCGACCACCCCGCTCGCCAACCTCGTACTCGTATTTTTCCTCCAGCGTCTGCACGTAGGGATCCAGGTGGACCGCCTTTGCCACAGCGATGACTTCCTCATCGCTGGCATCCAGTCGCCCGTAGCGAATGTTTTCCGCGATGGTGCCGGAGAAGATGAAGCTATCCTGAAGCACAATCGCCATCTGGCGGCGCAGGCTCTCCATCGTCACCTCGCCCAGATCGTGGCCGTCGATGCGAACGCGCCCGCTGACGGGGTCGTAGAAGCGCATAATCAGGTTGATGATCGAGGATTTGCCGCTCCCGGTAGGCCCCACGAGGGCAATCGTCTCCCCAGGGCGGACGTGGAGGTTAATGCTCTTGAGCACCATTTCCTGCTCCGCATCGTAGCGGAAGTCTACCTGCTCGAAAGTGACCTCGCCCCGAATCGTCGGTAGCTCGCGCGCGTCGGCGCGGTCCGCGACTTCCGGCACGGTATCGAGGAACTCGAAGATGCGCTCGGCGGAGGCCATCGCGCTGAGCATCTGCCCGTACACCTTGCTCATCGCGCTGACCGGAGCCCAGAAGCGCCACAGATAGCTGGCGAAGGCAAGGATCAGCCCGAGGGTGATGTCGCCCTGGATGACCATGTAACAGCCCGCGACGAGTACCAGCGCCGTCCCGCCGACACCCACCACGTCCACGGCGGGCCAGATCAGCTCCTCGATGCGAATAGCGGTCATCCAGCTGTTGTTGCTGGACTGGGTGAGCCGTTGGAAGGTCCCGATGTTGTACGTCTCGCGCTGGAACGCCTGGGTGACATAGATGCCGTTGATCGACTCGTTCATGTTGGCGCTGATGTTCGAGAGCGACTTGCGCACATTCTTCCACGCCGACTCAATGCGAGGTCGCAGCGAGAAGAAGGCGAAGGTGAGCAGCGGCAGGGTGATGAAGGCCAGCAGCGAGAGTCTCCAGCTCAGCCAGAACATCACCACGATAATCCCTAGGATGCTGACTCCCTGGCTCAAGATCGTGACAATGCCACTGTTGATGAGTTCAGCGATGGCGTTCACGTCGCTGGTAATCCTTGACATAATCCGTCCCACCGGGCGCTGGTCATAAAAGCGCAGGCTCAACTTCTGAATGTGGGTGAAGAGATGCTGGCGCAGGTCGTAGAGTACCCCCTGGCCCACCGTACTTGTCAGGTGGATGCGCACGGTGTTGCTGACCCAGGCGATGATATGCAGCGCCAGCAGCGCCAGCGCCAGCCGATGGATGGTACTCACATCTTTACCCACAATCCCCTGATCGACCACCTGCCCAAGCAGGTAGGGCTCGAAGAGGGTCACGCCGGAGGCTCCTAGAATGGCGAGGCCCATCAGTGCCACCTCGCGTTTGTAGGGACGCATATAGCCCAGCATCCGCCTGAAGTGCGTCATGTTGAAGGGACGCTCTTCGACTTCCTGTAATTCTTCCTCGAATGATTCAAAAGGCACGATAGCTCTCCTTAAAGGCTAAAACGTAAAACGTAACTGCTTCTGACAGAATTTGTGGTATGGAAGATCGGGAAGCGTGCCATGCGAGCCCTCACCCCCACGTCGCTTCGC
>JACCSL010000113.1 GCA_013812995.1 Ardenticatenales bacterium
GGCCATGTCGGTCCGCCAGGTCCAGCAGGGGGTCCATGTCCACCGGGTGCCCATAGATGTGAACGGGCATGATGGCGCGTGTGCGCGGCGTGATGCGCGACTCGACCGGCGTGACATCCATGCACCAGGTATGTGGCTCGCTATCCACCAGAACCGGCACACCGCCAAAGCGCGTGACGGCCTGCGCGCAGGAGATGATGGTAAAGGTGGGCATAATCACTTCATCACCCGGTTGCAGGTCGAGGCAGGCCACCGCCATCTCCAGCGCCACGGTCCCATTGCTCACTGCCACGCCAAACTCTCTGCCGCAGTAGCTGGCCCACTCCGCCTCGAACTGCTCGATGAAGCGCCCCGCCGAGGAGATCCAGCCGGTACGCAGGCACTCCATCACATTGGCCGCTTCCTGCTCGCCGATAACAGGTTCGTTGACAGGAATGAGAGTCATCAAAATAACTCTTTCTCGTCAATGCCGGTGTAGGGACCCTGTTTGATTTCCACGAATATCGTATCTTCCAACATGCGGAAGCCATGTCCGCCCCCAACCATGAGCATCAGATCGCCGGTTTGAAGCTCACGCGTCGCCACCAGCTCGCGTGCATCGTTGTAGATGTCAATCTCGCAGCGTCCCTGGCGCAGCAAAAGCACCTCCGAGGTGCCAACCAGGTGGCGCTCCAGCGGGCGATGGTCGTGGCGGCGGATCGTTCCGCCCTCCGGGTACACCACGAACCCCACCTGCTGTTTGAAGATCGACGGGGTCAAAAATTCGGTCTTTTCAGGACTATGGGAGGCCCGCACGATGAGTACCAGAGGTTTTCCCTCATCAATCACCCAATCCAGGTGCGGCCCGCTCGGTAGGTTGCTCAATTCCATGTTTTCCCTCCTCGTAGAGCGTTGGAGCGTTGGAACGTTTGGAGCGTTGGAACAGAGGAGCATTACCGTCGCTCTATCGCTCCAACGCTCTATCGCTCCAACGCTCACTTGACTCGCTCGAAAATTACAGCCACTTTATCCCGGTAAATCTCTCGCCACTCCTCGCTTAAGGAGAGGAACGTCACTAACCCGCGTGAGGGTTCCATCAGCACATAGTCCGCATCATAGTCGTCCAACGGTTTGTACCAGTCCGTCTCACCACCAAATCCCTTGAAATAGAGCGTCAGAAAGGCGTCGCCATAGACATCGGCCCGCCCATCCACAAAGACGGGCACCCCGCGCCAGATGAGATAGCCACCCCAATTGTAGCTATTGTAGATTCGCTTCTCGGCAAGCCCCTCCTGCTCCAAAAAGTCCACGGCTGCGACTGGGTAACGCTTCGCCAGAGATTCGGGCATCTTCTGGAGCACCGATGTGAAATGGACCATCACAAAGAGTCCCATCAACCCGATGAGCAGCAGGTTGATCGGCATCATGCGCGGGTTGGGTGGCTCCTCAGGCTGCTCGCCGCTGAGCAGCGGATAGACGCGGCTTCCCGCTAATGCGCTCAGCAGGTGGCGCGCAATGATGGGGCTAGCCGTCACCGCAAAGATGGGAATATGGCGAACGGAGATCAACCCCGCCGCGCCGGTGCCCATGAAGAGCAGCAGGTCGGTCCAGGAAGGACGCTTGCGGCTGAGCGCCAGGCTAGCGACCCCCACGGCCCCAAGCAGTGCAAAGGGCCAGATGTAAATATCATGGAAGTTCGGCGACCACCACTCGACGATTCGCGTCTGCATGACATCGCTGCCAAGCGTTAGGAAAGGATATATCCATAGCTCGTACCCGTTCGGGTTCAGCAACGAGGCAAGAAACGTTAACCCGGTAGCAATCGCTAATTGGCGCACCCCCCACCAGTCAACGCCGCGCTCATCCCGCTGCCCAGCGTATAACTGGAGTGCCTCCCCCACCATATAGGTGCCGAGGAGCACCACCCCAAGCAGATAGCCGCTATGAAAGTTAACCCAGAGCACACTCAGCAGTGGCAGCAGCAAGAAGCGGCGCGGAAAGGCGTTGGACGCTGCGGTGGGCGGCTCCCCTGCCGCCAGCAGTGCCGCGCGCTGTGCCTTGAATCCCTCGATGATATGAATGTAGAGGGAGAGAAAAAACACATTGAACATCTGCGGGCGCACACCCCAGACCACCGCCGCCGCCATCCCTGCCAGCACCACCAGAAAGGCCGCGAGGTACGGGCGACCCACGCACCGCAGGTAGACGAGCCAGAAAGCGAAGGCAATCATGGCGGCAAAGGCGAGAATCAACCCTGGGAATCCGGCCACCTGGTACACCCCCCACATGACAACCTCGGAGAGCCACTCATGGGTGATCCACTGATGGTGCGGCACGGTGAAGGAAAAGATATCCTGACGCGGAATCCCGTCACGTAGGATCGCCTCGCCCGTGCGCAGATGCCACCACATATCGTTGTCCAACGCCTCGGTAATAGGCATAGCGAAGAGCGAAATCGCAAAGATGATAGTAAACAGTCGTCGGACTGTCATGCGTTGCTTAACCTCACACCTGGCGGCTGCGGTGGTTTCCGCACCCATAATACAAGAAAAACAATGATGCTTGAATTGGACGTCTCCACAGCGCTCTCGGCGATGGCGACCTACGGGGAAGGAGGCGCGGGGCGTGCTGCCCTTTCGGCGTACTGACTCCGCCAGAAGCAAAACCCATACAGCAAGAGTGCGCCCCACATAGCCAGGCGGATGGGCGACAGGACGTTGAAGAGTGGCCCAATCCACAGAAGCGCCACCAGGAGCTGAAGCACTCGATCTCCGGCCAGGTGCGGCACTAGAAAGGCCATCGGTAGAGCGAGCAAGAGCAAATCATAGTTCGCCACGTACGGGGTGACGAGAAGTGGAGCCAGCCAGAGCATCGCATGGTAGTAGCGATTATGCAGCGGCTTGAGCAGCAGGGTCGCCAGCACTGCCGCCGCGAGCCCTCCTGCAACCCAGGGGGCCACGCCAGGGGGCATCATATCTCGAATCTCGGCATAGGGGGAGCCATTGGAGCCCGTGGCTCCCTGCTCCATGAGAGAAACCATCCTCTGTCCTAAAAAGGGATACTCAACCGTGGCAGACGGAGACACCATCAGGGAAGTGAGGGCAACCATGACAGCCATCAGCAGAAAGCCAGCAAAGGCTCGCCATTGTCGCTCACGTAGCCATAGTAGAAGTAAAGCGACCAGAAGCTGAGGTTTGTAGAGAAGACAACCGGCCAGGAGTCCGGCCAGAAAGTTGTTTTGCTTTTTCCAGAGCAGCAGCCCGATGGCCGTAAAGACAAGCAGGGTCAAGGACGAGTTCTGCCCCACCAGCAGGGTCGCGTAGAGAGGTGGAAATGCTAGAAGCGCCAGCACGCTCTCCTGAAGGGTCAGGCGACTCAGGCGTCCGCTCAATCCCGCCGCCGCGCTCACCAGAAAAAGGCTCAAGAGCACCCACAAGCCGCGCGCCACCGCCAGGGGGTAGACGGCAATAGGCAGGTAGGAGAGGGCAAACACAGGGGCATAAAGGAAACGAAAGGGATGGTCCATATCCGGTAGCCACCCCTCCTGAAGCGCATAGTACAAGTCGAAGTTATAAAGCTCGTGTGCCTGCCCTTGAAGAACGAGATAGCCGCTCGTATAGAAGGCCAGAAAATCCGAGCGGAGCCCGAGGGTAAGGGCAAGGAAAGGGAGAGTGGCTAGCAGGAAGCCCGCGCTTACCAGAAGAACGATAACCACCCAGCGCGGCAAGTGTGGGAAGGGGCGAGAGGTCATGGCACAATCATAGACCGATTTCAGCGCCCTGACAACGGTTCACCCTGCATCGTCACCGCTGATAGTACCACACGGCTATTGTCTGAGCCTGAAAAGGCTGTATAGTGTCCTCAGTGGTCTCAAGTAGATCATCTTCATTCTAAGTGACTGGCAATTATCCAGTTGCTCCCGTACTTATCAGGAGGTTCCTTATGTATCTACCTCGCGAAGAGGGCCAGGGTCTCGTAGAGTACGCCCTCATCCTCGTGCTCGTAGCTGTTGTGGTTATCGCCATTCTGACGGTCCTCGGTCCTCAGATCGGTAACGTCTTCTCGAAGGTTACCAACAACATCGCTACGTAAGACATAGACTTTTTAGCAAAAAGGCCCTGCAAATGCAGGGCCTTTTGCTTTGTATGCGCTAAGCCTGTTTAATCGTAACGCTCCGGAGAATTCGGGGTTTTGATAGACGACTTTCTACGTTTACAACGTCATGAGGAAACCTTATGGTTCGAATCGTAACGGATAGCGCCGCCAACCTTTCCACAGATCTGGTCGAAAAGCACAACATTCATGTGGTTCCGCTCAGAGTACAGATGGGGAGCGACACCTATCGTGAGGGCATCGACCTGACACAGGAAGAATTTTTTCGGCGGCTCCCTACCACCAATCCGCTACCCTCCACCTCCCAGCCCACCCCTCTTGACTTTGAAGAGGTTTATAAGGAAATCCTGGCGACCGGGGATGAGATCGTATCAGTTCATCTCTCCAGTGATCTCAGTGGCACCTACAACTCCGCCCGCAATGCCATGCTCTCCTTTGAGGGCTCCCCTATCTCCATCGTGGACTCGCGCTCTGTCTCCGCAGGCATTGCCCTGCACGCACTCGCGGCGGCCCGCATGGCGGAAGCAGGAAAGT
>JACCSL010000222.1 GCA_013812995.1 Ardenticatenales bacterium
CTGCTGCACTCTGCCCACGACGCAGAGCTGCGGGAGCGCTTCCGCCATGAGGCGACCGTGGCGATGCGCCTCTCGTCCTCGAATCAGCGGCTGGTGAAAGTGTATGAGCTGGGCGAAGAGAACGGCCAGCCCTTTATCGTGATGGAACTGGTCGAGGGAGACAGTTTGGAGGATTTGATTCGCGCCCAGGCCCCGCTGCCGCTCACCCATGCCTTGCATGTCCTGCGCGGAATTGCCGAAGGGGTTCAGGAACTACACCAACAGCGGCACATTCATCGCGACCTGAAGCCCAGTAATATCCTGTTAGGGAATGGAAAAGGTATCAAGATCACCGATTTTGGGCTCGTCTATGAGCTAGCGAGCGAGCGGCGGACACAAGAAGGCAAATTCTGGGCCTCCTTCGCCTATGCCGCGCCCGAACAACGAGAAAATGGAACCCTCGCAGCGGCCACGGACATCTATGCGCTGGGTGTGATTCTCTTCGAGCTTCTAACAAAGGAGCACCTCCCGATGGGGAGCGAGACCGTTAGAAGCAGGTTGCTCCGCCTGGATGTCCCGCTAGGTGGGATTCACCTGGTTGAAGAGATGATACAAAGAGCATCAGAGAAGCGCCCACGGGACGCCAGTGCTCTCCTCCGCCACATCGATAGCTGCTTGAAGGCATCTCGCAATCAGAAGCACACCCAGCCGCATCCGGCGATGGGTGGCGCACCCGTTCTTGTCACTACTAGCTCCAGCCTCGCCTGGCAATCCACGTTGTTACGGTTTCGCGCAGCCATGATGGGGCTGCTACCGCAGTCGAAGGCACCAGCCATTCAGTCAAACGAGCCGGTAGCCAGACAATACTCGCCCCGCGACACCTTCCTTCCAACTGTTATGGCACGAACCCAGACTGCCAAACAGCTCTTTATCCAGGGGCTTGGCGAGGGGGCGGAGGGGGCGGTGCTTGGGCTTATGAGTGGTACCCTCGGCGGTGTCATCGGGGGGCTGGCAGGCTGGAAAAGTTACTGGCTCATCCGAAGCATTGAAAATGGAGTTTTACGGATTTTCATCAGGGAGTTGGGGCAGGGCATCTTTAGCGATGCCCTGATCAAAGCCTTGTTGGATTTCGGAAGCTGGTGGTTAGGGGCGGCCATCGTAGGGGCGATTCTGGGGACCATTCTTGGTTTCGGGCTCGGTATTAGCCGAATGTCAAGGAGTCAACCCGCTAAAAAGGGGATGGGCAGAGCAGGACGGGCCATTTTTGGCTCTCTGAGTGGGGCAATCTGGGGCGCGATTTATGGGATAAGCTATAGAGGTCTTGCGCTCATTGCTGGCTCGGTGCTCGCTGTATTTTTCGGGGAAAGCTATCGAAGGCTATTGATAGGACCGACCTATACCTTCTTGCAGGAAGTCACCTTCTGGCTCCTCTGCGGAAGCATCGGCTTTGCCATCCTCGGGGCGCTTGATGGGGCGTTTGAGGGGGAACTCCTGCGGCGGCGCAGCAGTAAACTGCGCGAACTCATTGCTGGCGTTCTGATTGGTAGCCTCATGCTGGGAACCGGCGGCATCGTGTTGAGAATGCTAAGTGAGGGGGCCACCATAGGCATTGCCGAGATTCTGGCATGGCTGACCCAGAATGGGATTCGTGCACAGATTGCCAGGGTAACCCATGAGGCGGCGGTGGGGGCGGTGGGGGGCGGATTGCTGAGTTTGAGGAGAAAGCCTGCACCCTCTAACTCATCTGAGCAAGGTCGTAACAAATAATGAGTAATTTCCCTCTGGGTCTCTATCTTCACATTCCGTGGTGCCACACGCGCTGCATCTACTGCGACTTCAACACCTAT
This sequence comes from Ardenticatenales bacterium, assembly GCA_013812995.1. Lineage (GTDB taxonomy): Bacteria > Chloroflexota > Anaerolineae > Ardenticatenales > Ardenticatenaceae > JACCSL01. Next base: position 1,827 of record JACCSL010000222.1, read on the forward strand.
ATCGACGGCGAGGAGGCGCTGAAGCAGCGCTACCACGCGGCCCTGCTCCGCGAGATTCGCGAGGTAGGTGCGGCGCTAGCTCACCCCTCGCTTGATACGATCTTCTTTGGCGGGGGAACGCCCACCACGCTGCCCGCTGCCTGGCTCAATGAGATTGTCGAGACGGTGCGAGGCACTTTTGCCCTGCGCCCGGACGCCGAAATCACCGTCGAGGCCAACCCCGGCACCCTCAACACAGAGTATCTGCGCGAGCTGCGTGCGGGGGGAATCAATCGCCTCTCGCTGGGCGTGCAGAGCTTTGACGATGCGGAACTGCGCTTCCTCAGCCGCCTGCACGATGCCGACACGGCGTGGCGGGCCGTGGGTTACGCACGGGAGGCAGGCTTCGACAACCTGAGTTTGGACCTCATCTTCAACCTTCCCCAACAGACGCTGGAGCAGTGGCAGCGCAACATCCAGGGGGCGATGGCGCTTCAACCCGACCATCTCTCACTCTACTCGCTTATCGTGGAGCCGGGCACGCCGCTGCATCGCCAGGTCGCGCGCGGCGAGGTGCCGGAGCCGAGCGATGACATTGCCGCCGATATGTACAGCTACACCATCGACGTGCTTGGTGCGGCGGGCTATGCCCATTATGAGATCTCGAACTGGGCACGCACGCAGGGAGAGCCAGAGTGGCAGACACCGCGCCTTGCCGCGGCGCACAACCTGATCTACTGGCGCAACCAGCCCTTCCTCGGGCTGGGCGCGGGGGCGCATGGCACCCTCAACGGGGCGCGCTGGGCGAACGTGAAGCGGCCGCAGAGCTACATTGAGCGGGTGGAAACAGGGGAGGGGTTGGGCCTGGCGCGGGACGAAAAAACTGTCGAGACGATTGACCGCGATGCGGAACGAATCGAACAGATGATGATGGGGCTGCGTCTAATCCGCGAGGGGGTCAGCGCCCGAGGCTTCGAGGAACGCTTCGGGGTCGCGCTGGCGGCACGCTACGAAGAGGCCATCGCGCGGGGTCTGGGGCGCGGTCTGCTGGAGTGGGCTAAGACACCGGATGACGCACTTTTGCGGCTAACCTACGAGGGACGCTTCCTGGCGAATCAGGCAGTGGTGGAGTTTTTCGAGTAAAACGTAAAACGTAACTGGTTCTGATGGAATTTGTGGTATGGAAGAGGGGAAGCGTGCCATGCGAGCCCTCTCCCCGGCCTTCGGCCGCCCCTCTCCCGATTTCGGGAGAGGGGACATGGAACGAAACGACGTGGGGGAGAGGGCCGCCACGCAGAGCCATAACTCCACCACAAACTCTATCAGAACCAGAAACGTAAAACGTAAAACGTAAAACGTAATTTCTTGCTTAGGCGTGTCGTTTACGGTTTACGTTTTGGCCTCACATTTTTGAGACACGATTGTTACTCCAATGCGCTTATTTTGGGAACTGAGCAAGCTGTCCTTCGCGCGGCAGTTGAACTACCGGGCGGCAACCCTTGCCGGCCTGGTCACCAATTTGTTTTTTGGGCTGCTGCGGGCCGCCGTGCTGGAGGCGCTCTACGGTTCCAGGGAAGAAGTCGTTGGCATCTCGCTCCAGGCGGCGATTACCTACACGGGCGTTACGCAGGCGCTGATTGCCTTCACGATGATCTTCGGTTGGTACGAGGTCATGGACTCGGTCTACAGCGGGGAGGTGGCATCCGACCTCCTGAAACCGATGAATTATTTTACCTTCTGGCTGGCGCGGGACGTAGGGCGGGCCGTCGCCACCTTCCTGCTGCGCGGCCTGACTATCATGGCCGCCTACGCGCTGATCTTTCCCATCATCGTCCCCCAGGGAGCCGAGCAGTGGCTTGCTCTGGTGGTCGCGCTGATTTTGGCCTTGCTCGTGAGCTTCGCCTGGCGCTTCCTGGTGAACCTGGCCGCTTTCTGGACCCCCAATGCTCTCGGCATCGGGCGCTTTGCCTTTATTCTCTCCTGGTTTTTGTCAGGCTTCCTGATGCCTCTGCGCTTCTTCCCCGACTGGTTCCAGGCGATCTGCTCTCTGACACCCTTCCCGCAGGTGGTCAACACCGTTGTCGAGGTGTACCTGGGGTTGTTGACCGGCGCTGACTTGCTTCGCGCCCTCGGGGTGCAACTCCTGTGGGCCATCGGTCTTATCCTGGCCAGCCAACTCGTGTTGCGCGCGGGCGTGCGGCGGTTGGTGATTCTTGGGGGCTAGCATGGCAAAGCATCTGCGGCTCTACCTGCGCCTGATTGGGGTGCAGCTTCGTGGGCAGCTTCAGTATCGAACCGCCTTTCTGATGGACGCTCTGGCAACGGCTGTCCTGACGATGGTGGGCTTCGGCTCGCTGGCAATGATCTTTCAGCGCTTCGAGAACCTGGGTGGCTGGTCCCTGGGCGAGGTTGCCTTTCTGTTCGGGATGGTCGAATTTTCCTTCGGGACGATGGATATGCTCTTCAGCGGCTTTGACCCGCAGCACTTTGGTCAACAGGTGCGGCGGGGGAGCTTAGACCAGCTGCTGCTGCGACCATTGCCTATCACGCTTCAGGTGCTTGGCTCCAAATTTGTCCTGCGGCGTGTGGGGCGCATTGTGCAGGGGGCGCTGATTTTACTGCTTGGTATTCTGGCAAGCGATGTGGGCTGGAGCGTCGGCAAGCTGCTCTACCTGCCCATTGTCCTCATGAGCCTTGTCAGCTTTTTTGGTGGCCTCTTCGTCCTGGGGGCAACGCTCACCTTCTGGACCGTGGAAAGCGTCGAGGTGACGAATATTTTTACCTATGGGGGCAGTGAGATGATGTCCTATCCGATGCACATCTACGACGAGTGGATACGTCGCTTTTTCACCTTCGTTATCCCAGCGATTTTCCTGAACTATTACCCGGCCCTGTACTTTCTGGACAAGCCAGACCCCTTCGACCTGCCGCCCAGCACCTCCTTTCTGGCTCCGCTGGTAGGCTTCGGAACGCTCGTCCTCGCGCTGAAAGTCTGGGATGTTGGCCTCCGCCACTACCAGAGCACAGGGTCCTGAGCAGATGTCATCCATCATTACCGTCTCTGGTTTACATAAGCATTTCTCTGTCCCCAAACGGCGCGCGGGGCTCTGGGGAACCTTGAAAGCCCTGGCGCGCCCTGAGATGACGGTGGTCCGCGCCGTGGATGGAATCAGCTTCACGATTCAGCCGGGCGAACTCGTGGGCTATCTTGGGCCGAACGGGGCGGGCAAATCAACCACCTTGAAGATGCTGACAGGGCTGCTGGTTCCCTCAGAGGGTGAGGTGTGGGTGAATGGACAGGTTCCCTGGCGGGAGCGCGAGCGCTATGTGGCATCCATCGGAGCGGTGTTCGGGCAGCGCACCACGCTCTGGTGGGACCTGCCGGTAGTCGAGTCCCTGGAGCTACTTCAGCATATCTATGACATTCCCGCCGCTCGCTTCCGCGATAACCTTGCCCAGTTCCGCGCCCTGCTTGACATGGATTCGTTTCTGGATACCCCGGTTCGCTCGCTTTCCCTGGGGCAGCGCATGCGCGCCGACCTCTGCGCTGCGCTGCTGCACGATCCCGTGCTCCTCTTTCTGGACGAGCCCACCATCGGGCTGGACGTGGTGGCGAAGGAGCGCATCCGGCAGTTTATCCAGCATGTGAACAGCGAGCATGGCACAACGGTTCTTCTGACAACGCACGATCTCTCAGATGTCGAGAAGCTCTGTAACCGGGTGATGATTATCGACCAGGGGCGCTTGCTCTTCGGTGGGGGACTCCCCCATCTCATGGAGCGTTTTGGGGGCAATCGCGAGCTGGTCGTTGACTTTGCTGAGGAATACCCTGCTGTTGACGTAGAGGGTGCAGCGGTGGTGGCGCGGGACGGGCTGCGCGTCACCTACCAGTTCGCGCGGCAAGAGATCACGGCCTCGGCGCTGATTGGTCGCCTGAGCGCCCGCTATCGTATCCAGGACCTCGCGGTGCGCGAGCCGGAAATCGAGGCGACCATCCGGCGCATCTACGAGGAAAAGCTCTTGGAAAGCCCCTGATCTATCCAAAATTTCGATACTACCCATAGCAACTATCGCCTTGAAAAAGCAGTGGCTCTCCTGTATCCTGTCGAAAGCTAGAGCCACGTTTCAAATCCACCAGTCACGAGGGGAAAGATATGAAGAACCAGTTTGACTATTTCAACGCGCGGGACACCTTTGACACCGGCTCGGGGCAGGGGGAGATCTACCGCCTGAGCGCCCTGGAGTCCTACGGCAACATCAGCCGGTTGCCCTTCTCCATCAAGATCATGCTGGAGCAGGCACTGCGCCAGGTGGACGACTTCGAGGTGACGCAGGACGACGTGAAGCACATCGCGGGCTGGAATGGTACCCGCGAGGAGCAGCAGGAGATTCCCTTCAAACCGGCGCGCGTTATCTTGCAGGACTTCACCGGTGTTCCCTCGGTGGTGGACCTGGCGGCGCTGCGCTCCGCGATGGCGGCGCTCGGCGGCGACCCGGAGCGCATCAACCCCCTCGTGCCCGTGGACCTCGTGATCGACCACTCCGTGCAGGTTGACATGTTCGGCTCGCAGATGGCGCTCTTCTACAACGCGGAGAAAGAGTTCGAGCGCAACCGGGAGCGGTACGAGTTCCTGCGCTGGGGGCAGAAGGCGTTCCGCAACTTCACCGTCGTTCCGCCCGCCACGGGCATCGTTCACCAGGTCAACCTGGAGTTTCTGGGCAAGGTCGTCCAGCTCCGCGAGCAGAACGGGGAGCGTCTGGCTTACCCGGATACCCTGGTTGGTACGGATAGCCACACGACGATGATCAACGGGCTGGGCATTGTTGGCTGGGGCGTCGGCGGTATCGAGGCCGAGGCAGTCATGCTGGGGCAACCCATCTACATGCTGCTGCCGCAGGTAACGGGCTTCAAGCTCACCGGCGCGCTCCCACAGGGCGCGACGGCCACCGACCTCGTGCTGACCGTGACGCAGATGCTCCGCGCGCATGGCGTGGTGGGCCGCTTCGTCGAGTTCTACGGGCCGGGCATGGCGCATCTCAGCCTGGCCGACCGCGCGACCCTCGCCAACATGGCCCCCGAGTATGGCGCGACGATGGGCTTCTTCCCGGTGGATGACGAGACGCTGCGCTACCTGCGCAGCACAGGTCGCCCGGAGGAATTGGTCCAGCTCGTGGAGCGCTACAGTAAGGAGCAGGGTCTCTTCTTCAC
>JACCSL010000118.1 GCA_013812995.1 Ardenticatenales bacterium
AACTTCCATGCATTTTTCCCCCCGTGGATTTTTGGCATTGCTGCTCGTTGCTTTGGGCCTGGCACTCTCTCTATCAGGCTCTCTTTCCCATGCCGCTGCACTGCAAGATACGCGCCCCTATCTGGAATTACCCTTTCCAGGTGGAACCGCCTATCGTGTTACCTGCGGATACCAATGCTATCAACATAGAAACTCCATGACTTATGCCGTAGACTTTGCCATCCCGGAAGGCCATCCCATCGTGGCGGCAGCGGGGGGCGAAGTCATGGCAGTCACCTGGGAGATGGGGCTTCCCGCCAATCTCAACCTGGGCGATGCCCTGATACTTTACCTCGACCACGGCAATGGCTGGTTTACCCGCTATGTACACCTTGATGGCATCACCGTGCGGGTCGGTGATCAGGTGGAGATGGGCGATGTCATTGGGTATGGGGGTAAGACAGGAGCCAGCGGGGACCATCTTCACTTCGAGCTGAAGTATGGCACTTCCCTCCACAGCCCCTCCGTTCCTATCGATGAGTTGTTCGGGGGCGCGGCACCGGAAGCGGACAGTTTCCACACGAGCAATAACCTGCGGTTGGCGGTTCGTCCCCCTACCTCCACCCGTTCCAACAGCACCCTCCCAACCCCCTCTCCCTCACCCGGCCCGCTCGCTTCCTCAGCCTCGCCGGAGATGGGCTCTGCGTTTAGCAGCCTCTTGCCCCAGGTCGACGATGCACTGACGCTTTCCGCGTCCGAGATCACGGTGGGGGAGCCGATGACAGCAACCTTCACCCTCCGCAACAATGGCAGTGAGCGACTTCAATTGTCGGTGCTGGGCGTGGGTGGCCGAACGCTCGGCGCGGCTCCTACCCAGGATTCGCTCTTTTTTGATCGGGCGATTGTGTTAAATCCGGGGCGCACCTATCACTTCAGCCATTCGTACACGTTCAAGACGACAGGGGAGATAGAGTTGTTTGTCTTCGCTCTGAATAACCAGAACGAGTGGATTCCCCTTGATGGAAGTGGGCAACTGGCGCGACTCACGGTGCAGGAGTCTATCAGGATTTTCCTGCCCTTTGTGGCAGGCTCCCCCAACTGATCTTCAAGCCTTCTGCCAAAGCTGACAGAAGGCTTTTGAATTTGGGGGGCGCTCTGCTATCTTTTTTCGATGAACCTGTCGCGACACCGAAGCACCCCCTTTCTCCTCCTTCTCACCTTCCTGGCCGCTACCCTCCAGTTCTGGGCGCTTGATGCCCAGAGCCTCTGGTATGATGAGGGATTCTCGGTCTGGCTCTCCCAGAAATCTCTCGGCGAGATCATTGCTCGCACCGCCGCCGACATCCAACCACCGTTTTACTATCTGCTGCTTCATGGCTGGATTGCGCTGACGGGCACCAGCGAGTGGACCCTGCGTTTTTTCAGTGCTGCCTTTGCCCTGCTAACCCTTCCCCTGATGTGGCAGCTCGCGCGTGTCCTGCTTCAGCAGCGGCGCGCCGCCCATTGCGTGGCTCTTCTGGTAACAGTTTCTCCGCTCTGGCTCTGGTATGGCCGCGAGGTACGAATGTATACCCTGGCGTTGGCGCTACTGCTGGGGGCCGCTCTCGCGCTCTTGCAGCTGTTGCGGGCCAGAGAGGAGGGAAGATCGGTCTGGCGGGCGATGGTACTGTTCACGCTGCTGGCAACCCTGGCGACGTACACCCACTATTACAGCTGGTTTGTTCTGGCTGCCTGGGATGGCGTGGTGCTCTGGTGGATGGTGCGGCAGCCACGGCGCGCCTATCGACTTCCCCTGCTGGCTGCTCTGACGGTGCCAGCCCTGGCCTATCTTCCTTGGGTCGGCGTTGTCCTGGAGCGGCTGGGCGCGGACCGCTCCTACTGGACGGGAACCCTCTCGCTGCAAGAGGTCGTGGAACCCATGTTGGCCTCCTGGATGACAGGCCATACCATGCACGAGGAATGGGGCGTGTCCCTTGGCTGGATCGGGGCGGCTCTGGCGCTGGTCGGTCTGGTTCTCCTGATCGAGCGGGCGCTGCAAGGAAAGATGCCGCTTCGTCACTGGTTCCTGCTGGCCCTCTGGCTCATCGTTCCCCTCATGGGCCTCATGCTGCTCTCCTGGAATCGCCCCAAGTATCATCCGCGCTATCTGATCTTTGCCGCCCCAGCGTTCTTGCTTTGTCTGGCGGCTGTGCTGGGCTGGCTTTGGGGACGGCGCTGGGGTGGACAGTTGCTTGCCTTCTGCCTGACGATGGTGCTGGTAGGGACATTCCTGCTGGCGGACCTGGCGCTCTTTACCGACCCTGCGTTTGCCAAGGATGATTGGCGCGGGGTAACGCACTACCTCAATGAGCATTCGCGGCCAGGCGAGCCCATCCTGCTGGTCAGCGGCCACACCTTTCCTGTCTTCGACTACTATTACGATGCGGAGCAGGAGGTCCTCCATCTGCCAGACGAGGCCACCCTGGATACCACGGCTGTGCTGGGGCTGGAGACCCGTCAGCGGCTGGCGGAGGAGCTACCCGGTGCCTCCGGCGTGTGGGTAGTATATTGGCAGGATGAGGTCGTAGACCCGGAGAGCATCGTTGCCACGCTTCTCGGCGCGGTAGGAGGAGAGCGTCAGGACGTGCCCCATTTCAAGGAGGTGCGCCTCGCGTACTGGACCCTTCCGCCGAGGCCCCATTTCGAGCGTGCCCTCGACCCTGAGCATCCATTGGATATTCGCTTTGGTGAGGCACTACGCCTGCTGGGATGGAATCAGCCCCCCCGCATCCCCGCTGTGGACGAGGGTCTGCCCCTGCTACTGTTCTGGAGTGCGCAGCGCCCGCTGACAGGCGATTACAAGGTGCATCTGACCGTGGTGGATGAGGCCGGGTTCGAGTATGGGACGCTCGACCAGCGCCCCACCTCCTACCAGTTTCCGACTTTCCGCTGGCGCGAGAACGATCCACGGCTGGCAACGCTCCATATTCCGCTACAGCCTGGCACACCGCCCGGAAACTACTGGGTGAATGTGTCCGTCTATGAGGAGGGCCGCGCGGCGAACCTGGACATTCTAGATGGGGCCAACGCCCCACAGGGGCAACAGATTCGGTTGGGGCCGCTGAGGGTGGGACCTGCCACGATGGGCTGGCTAGGTGCTCCCCCGCCCAGTGATACGATTCCCCTCCAGGAAACCCTGCTCGATGAGCAACAGCTGCTCGCCGCCCAACTGGCCCTTCCCTCCCAGCTGGAGCCAGGGCAAAGCGTGCCCCTGACGCTCTGGTGGCGCACCGCTGGACCATTGCCCGGCGCACGGCTCCACCTCGGGTGGGAGCGAGGGTCGCTTCTCCTGGAGAGCAAAGCTCGCCCTCTGGCAGGTGATTCCTGGCCCGGCGAGGCGTGGCGGGCCGGGGACCTGCTGATGACACCGCTCCACGTTCAGGTGCCACGGGAGATGGAGCCCGGTAGCGCGCGGCTGGTCGTGTGGATCAGCGATGCTGAGGGCAGGGAGAGTCACTCGGTGACCCTGGCCACGGGGAACATCGTCGAGGGAAACCGCAGCTTCGAGCCGCCATCGGTTCGGCATAAGCAGCAGGCGACCTTCAACGGCCAGATTCGGCTGCTCGGCTATGATAGGGGCGAAGATCAAGTCGCGGCGGGCACGCCTGTGACAATCACGCTGCATTGGGAGGCACTCGCGCCGATGGAGCAGAGCCTGACCACCTTTGTTCACCTACTGGATTCGACAGGCCATCTGGTGCCCGGCGCGGGCCAGGACAAGGCTCCTCGCGATGGCGCTCGTCTGACGACCTCCTGGGTGGCAGGGGAATTTATCAGTGACACGTTCACACTAACGCTGCCGGAAGGGGCACCGCCCGGCCCCTATACCATCGAGGTGGGTTGGTATGATGCGGGTGAGCCTTCGTTCCCGCGCCTCCCGGCCAGGGGGAAGGGTGCAGATCATGACCGCGTGCTGCTCGAGATGCGCCTTCCCTGATTTGGTTCGCGTTTGACCCGGCGCTATACTCCCGCCCCGAGGGAGATTGAAACCATGCGAGAGATACCACCGGCGATGAGAGGAGGGGGTCTCCTCCTGCTCCTCGCTTTTTTGTTGTCGGGCTGCGGCTGGGACCATCCGCTGCTCTACGATGTTCGACTGGAGCCCCACCAGACCATCTCGCCCAACGCCGATGGCGTCGACGACCTGACGCGGCTGCACTATTCCCTGGCGGAGCCTGCCCTCGTAACGATTACCTTCGAGAATGAACAGGGCGAGCAGTTCACCTGGCGCGAGCGCGAGCAGCGCGTGGCTGACAGCTACGAGGGATGGTTCAGCGGGGTAGTCGGGGAGCAGGTGCTTCCCGATGGCAAGTACCGCGTGACTGTCAGTGCGGAACCTCTGGAGGGCGGGACCGCTGTCGAAACGTCCGTGGAACTCCAGGTCGCTCAGGCCGACAGCACCCGTCCGGAAATCGCGAACTTCGAGGTGACCCCTATGGTAATCTCGCCCAATGCAGATGGCATTGCAGATGAGGCAACGATTACCTACTGGCTCTCCAAGCCGATGGATCGCGTCGAACTCTATCTGATTGGCCCCGACGGAACGCGCTACCCTGTGCCCCCGGACCCCCTGCGCGAGGCAATGGAAGAGGGTAGCCATCTGCACCGCTTCGATGGCGGCGTTGGCCTGGGCGCGGTTCCGCCACCTGAAGGAGAGTACACCGTCGTGGCCCGCGCCTTTGATCGTGTGGGGGCAGCCACCACCGTCTCCACCACCCTGCGGCTGGAACAGAGCGGGATTCCCCTGGCGCAGATCACCAATCACGACGTAGAAATCGAGCCAACAGTGCTGGTCATCGGCGAGACGCTCTTTTTTACCACCACCGTCACGAACACGGGCAACGTGCCAATCCGTACCCACGGCCCGGAACCGGGTACGCTGTACGATAGCACCGTCAACTACAACAATTTTTCGGAACCTATCGAAGATGGCTCCTGGCGGCTGGGGCTGGATTTCGATGGGAACCGTGTCTACAATGGCAACCGCTACCCCTACCGCTGGCAAATTGGCCGGAGTAGCGAGTTGACCGAGATCGATGGGGAACTGTACCTCATGCCTGGGCAGGATGTCGTGGTGACGGGCTCGCTGCGCCTGCTGGAGCGCCCTCCCCGGCAAACCCCTGGCTTC
>JACCSL010000123.1 GCA_013812995.1 Ardenticatenales bacterium
GCTAAAATCCTTACGGAAGCGTGACGCCCGGCTCGTCGGGCGTTGCGACGTGCGGCGGCTGCGGGCGATCCTTCAGGTCGGAGACGAGGTTGTTCAGCTCGCGCGCGGCGATCTCGCGCCCACCCAGACCAAAGGCGATGGCCGTGGCAACCGCGATGGCTCCGAGGAGCAGTCCGAAGGCCAGCGTCACGATATCCTCGGCAATGCCCATCTGGCGCAGTGCCATCGCGATGGAGAGCATAATGATGCTGTAGCGTGCCACGGTGGCAAGCAGGTCTGCGTTTTGCACGCGGCTGGAGCGAATCGTCTGCTCGGCCAGATTGGCCAGGTAGAGGCCGAGACCAAGGACGACCAAGCCCAGCAGCACATTTCCGAAGAAGAGCAGGAACTCGGTGATCAACCCTGAAAGGGCGAAGAAGCCCAGGAGGCTGGCCGCCTCCGCTGCCGCGAAGAGCATGATGCCAACGAGGAGCAACGTGCCCGCAATCTCGGAAGGCTGGCGGCCACCCGGTGCCGCATCGCGCAGGCCGATGCGAGTGAGAATGCGGTCAAAGCCCACACCCGCAAGAATATTCGTAACCAGGTCCGAAAGGAGGCGGCCCACGAAATAGGCGATGGCGAGCAGGATCATCGCCGCGAAGAGTGCCGGGATGGCATCAAGCACCTGGTTGAGCATGGCGATGGCGGGCTGGCTCAAGGCATCCAGGTTCAGTGCGTCCAGCGCCGTGATGGCGATGGGAATCAGGATCAGCGCAAAGACCAGCGTGCCAATCAGCCGCGAGAGCGTCATAGCATTTGCATTGGTCGTCGTGGTGACAGTCGCGGGATCGCCGGCCCGGATAACCCGCGTTTCCACCACGTTGCTTCCAAAGCCGACGCGCTGGGCAAGCCGGTCAATCCCCGTAGCGGCCAGCAGGTTTGTCACGATGTCACGAACGATGCGGGCCACGAAGTAGCCCACAATGATGATGATCGCCGCGCTTAACAGGTTGGGTAGGAAGGCGACGATGTCTTCCACGACGCGCTGTACTGGGGTCAGAAGACCCTGGAGGTTCAGGGCATCGAGGATGCCCGGCAGGAAGAGCAGCCAGACGAGCCAGTACGCCAGGGTGCCCACCGACTGCCCAATAGCAGGGCGCTGCTCCAGGCTGGCACTTTGCGCCAGTCGCTCGTCCCAGTTGGTGGCATTCAGCGCCGCCACGATGAGACGCTTGACCAGCGTTGCCACGACCCAGGCGAGCAGGGTCAGAATGGCAGCGGCAATCAGGTTGGGGATGAAGCCAATCAGGTTTGCCAGAAGGTTGTTGAAGGGTCCAGCAATGACGCCCAACTGGAGCGCATCCAGCGCCCCCACGATGGCAAAGAGCAGAATCAACCAGAAAACGCCCTGGCTGACGGCGTTGGCAAGGCTAAAGCGCTGGCCGGGTTCCACCTGCTCATTCAGGCGGCGGTCCACCTGGAACCGATCCATCAGGCTCCGGACCACGGACGAGAGAAGGAGGGCAATCAGCCAGCCCACCAGTAAGATAACCAGCGCCTGCACGATGTTGGGGAGTTGTTGTGTGAACCAAATCTCCAGGTTCTCGGGAATATTCATCAAAATCTCCTTGTGGAACAAAAATATGTACACTCCAACACCGAAGCATTCAAAAGAAACTTCTTTGTTGAAGCTCGGTATCATCAAGCAATAGTTATGCCGGGAGATTTGCTATTCAGAGAGGAGGTTGGAAAAGGTAGGGTGTAAAACGTAATATCTAGCACCCAACAGATGCCGTATTTACGTTTTACGTTTTATCTTCCGTGTGTCGCTTGATCACAATATGATCCAGGTCGCGCACCACCGTCGTGTTGGGGAAGACGGAGCGGGCCTGCGCCTCTAGCTCTGCGCCGTGATAGCGCCGCGAGATGTGGTTGAGGTAGAGCGCGCCGACATTGGCCTCGCGGGCCAGTTCCGCCGCCATACGCGCGGTGATGTGACCGTGACTGTTGACCATCGCGGCGTCTTCATCCGCGTAGGTGGCCTCAATGACCAGTGCATCCACGTCGCGAACCGTGTCCAACAGTGCGCGGGCATTGTCCACATCGCCCACGTAGGCCATTCGGGTACCGCCCTCAGGGGGGCCGAGCGCCTCGTCCGGGCTCACGACACGCCCATCCGCCAGGGTAATGGACTCTCCCGCCACGAGGCGTGCCCGAATAGGACCAAATGGAACACCGAGCGCCTCGGCCTGCTCGTTCAGGAAGGGGCGGCGCGCCGTCTCCTCGAAGAGAAAGCCAAAGGAGTCGGAACCCCGATGCTCCACGGGGAAGGCGCTGACCTGAAGACGACCCTCCTGGAAGAAGGGTCCGGGAGAAAGCTCCTCGAACTGGAGCCAGAGATTACCACGCTGCCCCCGCAGCACCACGCCCAGCAGCAGGTCGCGTACGCGCTGGAGGGTTTGGCGGCTGCCAAAGATCTGCATGTTTTGCTGCTCGATATCCCAGCGGCTGAAGGTCGAGACGAGCCCGGCCAGCCCCAGAATATGATCCAGGTGGCTGTGGGTAATCAGAACGTGCTCCAGTCGGCGAAAGCCCAGCCCGCTCTTGAGGAGCTGGCGCTGCGTGCCCTCGCCCGCGTCAATGAGAAAGCGATGGTCGCGGTAGAGCACCATCGTGGAGGTGACGTTGCGAGCCACGGAGGGCGCGGAGGCAGAGGTGCCGAGAAAGATCAGTTCAAGCATGGTAGAGTGAGTTACCTCAATGCTGTCATCAGCCCGGTAAGCGCTAGAATGGTCAGGCCAAGGAGAAAGTTCAGCCAGGCAAGGACACGGAAACGGGCCAGGAGGGACGCTGCGTCTACCACCTGGCCCCGTGCCGCGCGTTGCGCGGTCAGCCTTAGCTGCGGGATCACGCTCTGCCCGAGATAGACAATGAGCGCCACGCTCGCGAGGATCAGCAGGTGCTTCACAAAGAGTAGGCTGCTCCATAGATTGGTAAAGGCGAACATCCCTTCGTACTGCGGATGTGCGCCCATCTGGAGCATCCCCGTTGCGCCCAGTGCGGCCAGCGCGCCGTAGGCCAGTGCTGTCAGGCGGCGCATCATCCCTGCAGGTCCAGCCGCGTCGCTCCCGTGTGCCTCCAGCGCGCGCGGCGCAACGACCAGGGGCAGCAGCGCGCTCCACCCAATCCAGATCACCGTGGCGAGGAGGTGGATCGTATTCGAGAGTCCCACAAGCAAAAACTGGCTATTCATGCGGGCAAGTATAGGAGGGGAGGAGCGAAAGCCCAACTTTAATGGCTTGCCCCCCAGCCTGCCATGCCCCTATAATGCTGCCTATGAAGATCGAGAAGGTCGAGATTATTCGCAGCGCCAAACGCACCAAAAGCGTCAGTGCCCGCCTTCGGGGCGATGGAGTTCTGGAGGTGCGCGCCCCGGCAAAATTACCTGAGAAAGAGCTAGAGCAGGTCATCGCCAAACTACAGCAGCGCATCGAGCGGCGCGCGGAGCAGGCAAGCGCCTCAGGGAGTGATGAGGCCCTGCTCGCCCGGGCGCACGAGCTGAACCAGGAGCTATTTGGGGGACGTCTCCAGTGGAACAGTATCCTCTATGTAGATAATCAGAGCCACTGCTGGGGATCCTGCACCTCGTCACTGGGCACCATCCGCCTCTCCTCCCGCCTGCGCGAGTTGCCCCCCTGGGTTCGCGATTATGTTCTTGTCCATGAACTGGCCCATCTGGAGGAGCCAAACCATTCTGCCTCCTTCTGGTCCCTCTGTAGCCGCTATCCCCTGACAGAAAGAGCACGCGGTTATCTGATGGCGCTGGATCACCTACAGGGACGAGAGGGCAGCGACGAAACATGCTGATGGGCTTTTCTGGCCGGAAGGGGAGAGCCCTTCTCTCCCTATTCGGGCTTTTGCTCACCCTCTCCGGCTGCGCGGACGCGGAGGAGGCAATGGTCTCGCTCTGGGCAACGCCCACCGCAACGGCGACGCCTACGAGTACGCCAACGCCGACCGCAACGCCTACCCCCACTGTTACTCCAACGCCTACACCGCTGCCCCCGACGCTTATCATGAGCCTGTCGCCCGAGGTACCACAGCAGGGCCAGACGCTGCTTGTTCGTGTGACATTGGACCGCGCAGCTGTCCTCAACGGGGATTTTGATGGTCAACGGCTGACCTTTCTCTACCCCACACCCACCGAGGCCTGGGCGCTTGTGGCCGTTCCGCCCTGGAGCCAGGTGGGGGATCGCGCTCTGGTGGTGGAGGCAGTTGCACCTGACGGGCAGAGTACCCGGCAAAGCCTTGCAGTTTCGGTGCAGGAAAGTCCTTTCGAGGTTCAGGCCATCGACGTGTCCTCGGAGCAGGCCGATCTGTTGGCCCCAGGTCTCCGGCAGGCCGAGGATCACTATCTTGCTACCTTCTTGCAGACGGTGTCTGCCGAGCCTCTCTGGGATGGCCCTTTCGGACTGCCAGCGGAGGGAATCTGGAGCAGTCCCTTTGGCGCGCGCCGCTCCTACCAGGGGGGACCAGCAACGGGCTACCACGGCGGGCTCGACATTGCGGC
>JACCSL010000126.1 GCA_013812995.1 Ardenticatenales bacterium
GGGTGTATCCGTGCCCCTCTCCCAGAATGGGGAGAGGGGACACTGAGCGAAGCGAAGTGGGGGAGAGGGCCGCACGCGGCGATGGTCTGTGTAATTGGTTCATTTGCAATATGGGCAGGCGGGCATCAGGAATGAGATCCTTGTGATAGGGAGTATGCGATGGCCCTACCATCATGGCTCAAAATGGAAGAGGATGACCGGGTGGCCCAGCGCATCCACGAAGGCGGCAACGGGTCGCCAGCCCGCCGTGGCTAGTTGCTTCTCATACATCTCGCAGTACGGGCCAGGGCGGTCGCGGTCCAGCAGTAGCCAGGGGGCGTCCCACTCGCGGGCGGCGCGGGCGATGGTCTCCGGTCCCTCGATGGGAATCACCAGCGCGGGGCGGCGCGTCATCACATGGAAGGAGGGTGGGTCGCCGACGAAGATGCGTTCCTCCTTTGCCACCCCCTGCTCCGTCATCCATGCCTCGACCTCCTCGAAGGGAACCGTGCGCTCGTTCCAGCGCGCCACCGAGGGGCCACTCACGCCGCTGGTGCGCTCGCAGACATCCAGCGGCACGGGCATGCGCTCGTAAGCCGTCGGGGCGTCGGGCGCGGGGTCCAGCCACACACCGCCGATATAGATGTACATCGTGATAATCGCCGCCACCATGACAAAGCCCATCCCGAAGATTTGCGATGCCTGGGCCGCGTCCCAGCTGCGTCGCCGAGCCGCGATGGCTGTCACCGCGCGCTCAATGCCTGGGGGGACCAGCGCCATCATCCAGGGAATCAGCGCCGCCGAGGAGTGGAGCAGGCTGCCGCGAATGGCGGGGAAGGTAAAGATTAAGGGCATGGCGGTCAGCAGCATGAGCGTGTAGAACAGGAAGGGGCGAAAGAGCGACCGGCGCGCGGCCTCTCGTAGGGAGAGAAAGATAAAAGGGGCCAGAAAAAACTGTGTGCTGCCCAGCACGATGAGCGAGCTCCAGAGCAGGCTGTTCAGCTTGGAGCCAATGATCGGACCGATACCCCAGGCGAGGTAGCGTGCCAGGGAAAGGTCCGGCTCGTAGGCGAAGATTTCCCCATACTGCCGCAGCCAGAGCGTCTGCGTGCCGCCGCCGGGGAAGGGTGTGCCCGTGACCAGCCAGTTGCGCAGCGACCACGGCCCGATGAGCAGCAGATAGCCCAGCGCCGCCGCGCTGCTCCAGCGCAGATAGTGCTGCCCATTTCGTTGGGGGCCACGCAGCGTCTGCCAGATGATGAGCAGGGCGATGAGCGGCACGAGCAGCGCCCCGTCGATGCGCGTCAGGTGGCTCAGGGCGGCTCCCACGCCCGCCAGCGCCCACCAGCGCGCCGCGCCGCTCTCCTGCGCCTTCCACATCGAGATCAGCGCCAGCGCCACGCTCAACGCAAAGGGTGTGAAGCTGTCGGTCACCACCCAGTAGGTGAAGTAGAAGCCCGAAAAAATCGTCAGGACGCCCGCGCTAATCGCCCAGTCGCGCCGCTGCCAGCCTAGCCAGGAAATCCAGGCAGCCAGCGGCGGCAGCAACGATCCAAGCAGCACAAAGGGAAACTGCGCGGCCCGCCAGGGCCCCAGCAGCCAGCCAGAGGTCACGAGGCCGAGCCAGGCGAGAACATTCGTCAGCGGCATCCAGTACTGGTTGCCGGGGCGCGGCAGGCTCTGGGGGTCGTCCAGGTAGTTCCAGATAACCGACTCCGTGATCCCGCGTCCCTCCGCCATGTTCTGCGCGATGTGATAGTAGTAGAAGGCATCGAAGTAGCCCGCGTGCTCCAGCGTCAGGGCGGTGAGCACGCGCAGGAGCAGCGTCACCCCAAAGAGGGCGAGCAGGATAGTTCGCAGCGGGTGATGTATAACACTTTTCAAGGGCAGTTTAGCTCCAGCAGTTCATGGACGGGCTTGTTTTCCTCGTCTGCCACGCTCCAGAGGGAGCGATGGCTCTGTGCCCACTGCTCCAACTTTTCCAGATCGCCATCCGAGAGCTTGTGAACCCGCGCCTCGTCGCTGTTCTGGTAGCGCACCCCGACCCACCAGATGGCAACATGGGTAAATTTCTCCGCGCACAACTGGGCGGTGAGTTGAGCGGGGTCGCCCTCCGCGCGCGCCAGCCGCCATGCGTACTCGTAGATCAGCGTGTCCGCCTCGGTGTGCAGTGGCATTCGGTAGGCGCGGGGTTCATAGAACAAGAGGGGACGGACATCCGTGGGAAGGGTCTGCATCTCGCGCACCAGAAGCTCATAGCTGCCCAGGCGCGAGACGTGCCATCCTGCGCGCGCCTGCTCATCGCCAAAAAAGTAGCGCAGCGGCTCTGTGCGGATGAACTCGGTGGTCGTAATCAGTGCGGCCAGCACAGCCCACACGCCGACAAGCCCGTAAGCCAGCGGCGCGGCAGGGAAGGTATCGGTGGTGATTTCCGCTACCTGCTGGATGCCCCAGGCCACCACCGGGCATAGCAGAAAGAGCGGTGTAATCAAGAAGCGTGCCTGCCAGAGCGAGGCACTCGACATAATCCCAAACAGCCAGAAGGCGAAGTAGACCGAGGCGAAGCCCGCGAGGGTTGCCACGATCTGCCGCGCGGGG